>CAXUOL010000695.1:0-4014 GCA_964252435.1 uncultured Nostoc sp. | reverse complement strand
CTTGTACAAATTCTTTCCCCTCTGCCCCTCTGCTCCTCTGCCCCTCTGCCCAATCCCCAAATCAAATTAGGAGTCAGAACAATGCCTGTCGAACAACGCTCTCACGACACCAACAATGGTTCCTTGCCTTATCTTTTCTCGCCTGTTTCTAACAATGCCAACCAACCTGCACCCTTAGTACTTTTTCTACACGGAGGACGCGATCGCGGGACGGATTTGAATGTGCTACTGAAATGGGGTCTACCTCGTTTCGTAGATTTATCCGACTCCTTACCTTATGTCTTTGCTGCACCCCAGATTCCGGCTGAACAGACTTGGGCAGATCGAGCAGATGATGTGCTTACTTTGCTTGATGAACTGATCGTTTCTCAGCCTGTCGATCCAGGGCGGGTGATATTGGCTGGGTTCAGCTTAGGTTCGGCGGGTATTTGGCATCTCGCTGCTTTGCATCCCGATCGCTTCGCTGGTCTGGTACCTGTGTCTGGACGTGTACCCAAAACATTAGCAGAAAGCGAACTAGCTGCACTCAAAGACATTCCCGTTCAGATATTCCAAGGTGGACAGGACAAAAATCTGCCGATTGAGGATACAGAGATTTTTGTTGAGCGTTTACGCAAAGTAGGGGGGAAAGTTGATTTGACAGTGCTGCCGGAAGGCGATCATTTTATTGCAGATGAAGTATACGGCGATCCGAAGTTACAACAGTGGCTAATTTCCCAGAACCGTCGTGAAATTTCTGTAGTTGTCTAATGGATTATGTCTTACGCACCATCTGAGCACTGGAACCAATTCTTCGCTAAATTGAACCATGATGGCACTGATCTAGATTGGGGAACCCAATGGACGAAAGTTCACCTTCCGTTCCTCAAGTCTGCCAACGTTAAAACTGTGCTTGACCTTGGTTGCGGGACAGGGAACGACGTGTTACGTCTTGTAAGGCAAGGTTTCACAGTAATTGGTGTGGATTTTTCAAATGAAGCAGTGCAACAAGGACGCGAGAAAGCAAAAAAGCTAGGACTAAGCGCACAGTTTGTAGTTGCGGATATGGCAAAACGTTTGCCTTTTGATAGTGCAACATTGGATGCTGTCATGTCCAATGTTGCCATCCACATGTTTTCAGATCAGATTACACGCCAGTTGTTTAAAGAAATTCGACGAATAGTACGCCCCAACGGATTATTTGTTTTCCATGTTAATTCTACAGAAGACGTTTTAGTTCGGGCAGAACGCCACCCACCCATACGCGAAATCGAGCCAAATTACTTTCTAGAACATGATGGACAAACTATGCATTTTTTCTCTAAAGAATATTTGCTAGACCTTTTATCTGACTGGAAAGATGTAGAGCTAAAACATTACGAAATATTGCATGAGCAAACAGGTAAGCCGTTTAAAAGAGTTTGGTGGGCTAAGGCAATACAGCCTGACTAATCGCCTGGTTCCCAGTCTTAAGAATGGAATGTATTACGAGAGGGCTGCTGCCTCTGGTAAAGCGTCTGGATGGGAACCAGTCAATATATTAATATCTTCGTGAGATGGAAAATAGAATCATGAACATAATACTTCTTCTCAAGTCAAAACCGAATTTTTTCGGCAAAATTCAGTTGACTTATGTCAGATTCTCGCAAAGAAATCAAAATTTGTTTTATTGGTGAATCCTTTGTCAATGGCACAGGCGATCCAGAGTTTCTGGGTTGGACAGGTAGAGTGTGCCGCAATGCTGAGTCAAGAGGATACGCTATCACCCATTACAACTTGGGGGTGCGGGCAGAGACAAGTCGGTATCTCAAACAACGTTGGTACTCGGAAGTCTCCTATCGTCTCCCAAAAGAATCCGATGGTCGAGTAGTGTTTTCCTTTGGGGCAAACGATTCAGGATGGGCGGGTAAACAGCAAGGAATCGAACTTTCAGAGTCGATCGCAAATGCTCGCAGTATCTTAAGCCAAGCAAAGCAACTCTATCCGATCTTGATGGTTAGTCCGCCACCCTGCGGCGATGTCGATCAAGAAAAAAGAAATCAAATTCTCGCAAATCTGTCACAGGAATTCGCGTTGGTTTGTAATGAACTAGATGTTCCGTATCTCGATGTGTTTTCTCGTTTGGTGAAGTCACCAATCTGGCTAGCAGAAGCAAAAGCCAATGACGGCGCTCACCCAAAAGCTGATGGTTATGCAGAATTTGCCGCGATCGTCCAAAACTGGGAAGCTTGGTTAAATTGGTTTACACCTTAAAAAATGCCGACATCGGTCTAATCATGGCTTAGTCGATGTGTCCTATAGGCTTTTAATTTTGCGATCGCATTGCATTCTATTTAAAAATTTCAAAGCTTTCTCAATCAACAACATTTTTATGACTTTACCAACTACCAATCTCGGTAAAACTGGATTGACCGTTTCGCGTCTTTGTCTCGGCACTATGACCTTTGGTTTGCAGACCGACGAAGAAACTTCCAGGCAAATCCTCGACACCGCCGCAGATGGTGGAATTAACTTTTTGGATACAGCCGACGTTTATCCTCTCGGCGGTGGGCTTGCCACTGCTGGACGCACCGAAGAAATCGTTGGGCGCTGGCTGAAAGGCAAACGCGAACATTTTATCTTGGCTACTAAGTGCGTCGGTCGAGTTGGCCCTGCACCTTGGGATCAGGGGGCTTCGCGTAAACATATTTTGGATGCGATCGATGCTTCCCTGCGACGCTTGGGAACTGATTATATCGACCTGTACCAGTTGCACTCCGACGATGCTTCAACCCCCCTTGATGAAACTTTGGAAGCGCTGGATGCAGTGGTTCGTGCTGGTAAGGTGCGCTACATTGGGGTTTCCAACTTCTTAGCTTACCGACTTGCCCGCGCCTTGGGTCGTGCCGATACACGCAATTTAACCAAATTCATCTCAATTCAGCCCCGCTACAACCTATTATTCCGCGAAATTGAGCGAGAACTATTGCCTCTCGCCAAAGAAGAAGGACTGGGTGTAATTTCCTACAATCCTTTGGCGGGTGGTCTACTTACGGGTAAACACAATTTTACTCAAGGCCCCACGTCAGGTACACGTTTTACGCTAGGTGCTGCCGCAGAACGTTATCAAGAACGCTACTGGCGCGATCGCGAGTTTAATACTGTCGAAGATTTACGCACAGTAGCGGATCTCGGTGGATTTTCCCTTACCACTTTAGCAGTGGCTTGGGTTTTATCTAATCCCATTATCACTGCCCCAATCATTGGCGCTAGCCGCCCAGAACAACTTGCTGACTCGCTGAAGGCGGTAGAACTAAAACTTGACGACAATTTGAAACAAAAGTTAGACGACCTAACCGCCGAATATCGAAGAGGAGATTCTCTGCGTTAGGGATTGAGGAAATAACAAATGACAAATGCTGCGATCGCACCACCTGAAATTATGGTCTAGTGGAGTACTTCTAAAAGTCTCTAATGCCATCGGACGGCTTATCTAGTCGTCCATTTTTATCTTGTAGAAAAGCTAAAATGATGCTAAGAGATCGACTTTAATGACAAAAAAGACCAGACAATCTAAATCTTTTCAACGTGCTGCTGATGCACCAGATTTGCCATCAACTCCATTCAGGTTCATTTGCTATTTCGTTAACCAGTTTCGCTGGTGGTATGTGCTAGCAGTTATCTTGGAGATTATACACGCAACCTGTGGCATCATGTTGCCTTATGCTATTGGTGAGATAATTCGGGGCGTGACGCGATCAACGGGCGACAGCAAGCCCATTTTTGATGCCATGAAGCAACCCCTAATGTTATTCATTGGCTTGAGTGTGGGTGAAGTGATATTCGGGCGATCGGCTGGACTCTTGCAGACGATTCTCCATCCGATTCATCGACAGCACATTGTGCGATCGCTATATGCCTACTTACAGCACCATTCGCATCGCTACTTAAGCAGCAGTTTTTCTGGGGCATTGGCACATCGAATTAGCGAAACTTCTCTAGGTGTTACCCAGACGATGCAAATGATGATTACTGAATTTATGCCAGTAATTGTTG
>CAXUOL010000694.1:0-4021 GCA_964252435.1 uncultured Nostoc sp. | reverse complement strand
GGCTGTACTGGTATGACGAAGAAGGGCAAAGATTGCTGACACCAGAAGAACGCATTAGGGAAGCGGAAGAACGCACAGCTTTTGAAGAACAGCGACGTGTGGAAGCAGAACAAAAAGTGAAAATGTTAATTGAAAGGTTGAATGCGCTAGGTGTTGATCCAGAAACTTTGTTATAGATTCACCAAATTTTGTAAAGGCAAGCGATGTCTACGATGGTCACTGAGCCAAGTCGTACCACTTCGTGGAAGCAAGCTACGCGCAGCGTCTCGTAGAGAAGTGCGGGCTACGCCTACGCGTCTACAACTTACTGATACAGAAATTATGGACTTTATTGATTACTTGAGACTACAACTAACCCAAAACTGTCCAACTTAGCTGCTGTTGGTTTAGCGTGCGATAACTGCGATCGCCCTTTTGCTACACCCAGATGCTAGGCTGGGATAATTGCGATCGCAGAATTAGAGTTAAATAAAAGCACCTGATATTAAAATACTTGCATGAACTCAAGGGCTGATTTGTTGACTCGCATTACTCAAACTCCTGGTCAGTGTGGTAGTCGTCCTTGTATTCGAGGCATGAGGATTCGTGTGAGTGACATTTTAGAAATGTTGGCTGAGAATGTCAGTGTTTCTGAGATTTTAGAGGATTTTCCCGATCTTGAAATCGAAGATATCCAAGCCTGTCTCTTGTTTGCAGCACGGCGAACTGACTTTCCTCGATTGACAGCATGAAAATTTGGATTGATGCTCAGTTTTAGTATTGTATTAGATTGACTTCGCCTCAGACGCTGGATAAGCTTTGTGTGCTTCTGCATAAATCTTTAATGCTACAGCCATCTGCTGTTCGGCAGTCTCTCCCTGCTCTTTGAACCAAGCAAAAGTTTCAGGATCTACCTTAACTGTTATTGTTACAGGTGACTTGGGCATTCGCAATTGTGCTTTAGCAAAAAATTCTTCTGACAAGGGTGGAATATCTGAGGTATCGATGTCTTCGTCATTCATTGCATCGACTCTAACCCAATCGGTTTTTGAGGTATTGTTCATAGCTTTTTCGTTCGTGAGACAGTGCCTTTCTTAATGAGATGATCCGAACCATTTCTTCACCAGGCTCGGTGTAAATAACTACTACGATTCATCCATCAAGTAGTCCAATATCGAGATACCGATCCTCTCCATAGTCCTCTCGTTCATCTAGGTAGACAAGCATGGGTAGATTAAAGATGCGGAAAGCATCAGCAAAGTCGAAACCATGCTTTGTGATGTTGCTTTGGTTTTTACGCTCATCCCACTCAAACTTCATGGACTCAATATACCAGTGATACCAGAAAAATCAACTGTGACTACATCACTGGGATTGAATGTCACTAAACTGTCTCCTCACTTTCAGGAAAAATTGAAGCTGCGTACTGTAACGAGAAGGATGCTAAAGCTCATCTGCATCAGTAGAAACATGCGCTCCAACTATCTCTCGTAAAAGTGGCAAATCTAGCCGACGATGCTTAAACTCTAAGTTTATTTTTCGAGTTGCCATCAATAATCTCCATTGATAAGAATATTCCTGATTTTACCCGCTACAACTTTACATCCATGTTCACTATTAGCAACAATGTGGATGACACAATCAATTCCACCATCTTTTCCAAAACGCCGATCAATCGAGTCTTTAGAAAGAGGATTCCCTCTAACATCGGTAAATTGAACGGTTGTAAAATTGCCAAGTCTATCCATTAATCGTTTTAGTTCTTCATGCTCAAAGTAGTAGCCCATTTTGCTGGGCGTTAATGTTTCTACAGGAGTAAACTCTTTAACTTTAGAGAAGCCAAAAAATTTTTCTACTTCGGCTAATAATCCTACAACTAGCTGAATCATAGCGATTAAACCCTCAAATAAACCTGAGAATAAATATGTAGACTCGCCTAATAGATGCCAAACATTTCAAACTTTTGCATCTAGCCTCTATTAATAGTTCCCAGAATTATGCTCATACTCACAGTTAATGAGAGAATGGCGATCGCCATTACCGTTGCATTACAATATATTGCACTATAAAACTATGCAATACAGCTTGATTTCACAAGAAAGACGATGAGCAAAGAAAATATTACGTTTTGGATAGATAGCGATCGCAAAGCTGCACTTGATGCGATCGCAGCCACATACTTAATGAAGCGGTAGCCACTTATCTAGAAATGTATTAGTGGCAAACCGAGGAAATTCAAAAGGGGATTGCTGAAGCGAATACTGGAGAATTTGCCAGTGATGAAGAAGTAAAAGCGACTTTTGCAAGACTCACCAATGTATATTAAGTGGCTGCGTAATGCGCTTCATACCACACAGTGACAAATAAAGTTATAAAATATCGCTTGCTTCCGGTAGCCAGTCTTCATCCAACACTAACTCTACAGAATATGGGCACTCTTCTGGAAACACGGATACAAGTATCCCCGTTTGCTTGGCTGCTTGCCGACGCGCCCTTTGATAACTTTCTTCAAGTTGCTCTGTAGGATAGCCCTTAAGACTAGGACTATCTTCTATGGCTAACTCAATTTGGGTGCGAGAATCAGTAATCGAATCGAGCCAACTATCTGAGCGACGCTGGGGTTGATATTGCCACTTGAGCAGATGCAAGAGTAAGCGAGTTATTTGACTGGCAATACTCCGCCGTTCACTTTTGCCCAAGCCTTCAACCTCTTCAATCAGATGTTCTACATCAACTTCATGCCAGCGATGCGATCGCAATAGTTGGGTTGTCTGTTCAATCCACAAATTAAAATCTGCTTTATAAGTTGCGCTCATAGCCTTTATCGATCTTAGGCAAGCCAAAATATCCTCATTTTCCGATGCGCTCAAGTTCCTCTCGCAATACTCGCCGTAATGTCTCTTCTAACGGTTCACGGCGCTGCTGAATGTACTCACGCAAGGCATCGTTAATCAAAGTTTGGTAATTTCCCCCACCTGCTGCGTGAACTTGCTCACGAAACCATACTAGTACTTGATCATCTAGGCGAATTGTAATTCGAGTTTTGCCTGCTGGCGTTTGTTCAATCGCTCCCCGCTTGCCTTGGCTGAAATCATACTCAGCTTCCATCACTTATCCCTCCTCATACTGCTTTTGTTCATAGCGCGTAGCTTGGCGGGCAGAAATCAATCGAATCTCATCATTGCGCCATGTATACACAACTACTAAAACTCGACTCAAAGCATCTATCCCAATAGTGATAAATCTCTCTTCATCAAAACGTTCATCTGTGATGGTAATTGCTAAATCGTCAGAAAACACGGTTACTGCATCAGTAAAGTCAACGCCATGCTTGCGAAGATTAGCTGCTGCCTTATCCCTATCCCACTGATACGCCATCTAAATCTATTGTATGCACATTCGTGCATATTACCAGATGAAGATTACTTAACTTGTGTAATTTTATGTGTTTTTTTTCAAACCTCAAAAATCTTCATCGTCAACAAAAAATTCCGCATCGTCTTCCAATCTAGAATTACTCTGCCTAATACCAGCAAGTCCCCACAGAGGTTGCAGCAGTGCCATACCAATTAATCCGACACCGGCACTAAAAGCTAGCACTAAACCCATTGGTATCTGAATCGATTGGAATGTTAAAAATTTTAACGATACGGGCGTGGCATTTTGGACTGAAATAATTGCGATCGCGATTACCCAAACCGCTACAACTAGAGATGTCAAAAAAGGAGCGAGAGTTTTCATACTTTGATTGAAGTGAGGAGTTAGAAGTTAGGAGTTAGGAGTTATTAATTCACATTTTGATTGAAATTAGAAATCAGGAGTTAAGAATTGCTAATTTACAACTCTTAACTCCTAATTCATAACTCTTAACTCTTAACTCCTAACTCCTAATTCTTATGCCTCTAGTTTAGCAATGGCACTCTCTAACTCTTGGGCGATTTGGGTGAGTTTTTCGGGAGTGTTGGTTTCTAGGTAGACGCGCACCAGTGGTTCTGTACCGGAAGGACGCAGTAAAACCCAGCTACCTTCTTCTAAATACAGC
>CAXUOL010000693.1:0-4021 GCA_964252435.1 uncultured Nostoc sp. | reverse complement strand
TATTCTCCTCTGCTCCCCCTGCTCCCTGCCCCCCACTTCCCACTCACCGAGTTATGGCAAAAATTTTCCCAGTTCATCCGGATAATCCTCAAATTCGCCGAATAGAGGAAATAAAGTCGGCGCTCTCTAATGGAGCAGTCATGCTTTACCCTACTGATACAGTCTATGCGATCGGTTGTGATTTGAATGCTAAGTCGGCGGTAGAACGAGTGCGGCAAATTAAACAGCTAGCAAACGATAAACCATTGACATTTTTATGTCCCTCGCTTTCAAATGTGGCAACTTATGCCTTCGTAAGTGACACAGCCTATCGGATTATGAAACGCCTGATTCCAGGCCCATACACGTTTTTGCTCCCAGCTACGAAGTTAGTACCACGATTGGTGCAAAGCCCCAAGCGGAAAACGACTGGAATTAGAGTACCAAACCATACTGTGTGTTTGGAGTTGCTGGCAGCATTGGGCAATCCGATTATTTCCACTTCAGCACATCTGCCACCAGATGAAGCAGATAATGGCATAGTTCGGATAGATCCAGAAATTGTTCAGTCGCAGGTAGAACTATTCGATCGTTTGGACAAGTTGGTAGACATAATTGTAGACACTGGCGAGGAACCTACATATCAAGTATCTACCATCTTGGATATGACTGGAGACGAAGCAGCAATTATACGGAGGGGTTTAGGTTGGGAAACAGCAGCAGCATGGGTATAAGAATTCCACTTCACAGGCGCACCTCTGCGTTTCGGAAATTGTGATAAAAACAACTCCAGTTTTAAAATTGTCATATTTAAAAGCGATGTCTAGAATGGGCTGTTCGGTGAGGCAGTGGATATCAGAGGATGGTGGCAAAACTTGACACAGTAAGGTATTTGACAACTTTAAAAAAATGACAGGTACTCGTGTGCCAGCTTTAAGATGGTGGCTTGTGAAAAAAACCGACACATTGCCAGAACTGTAACTCTTTCGTATTTCCTATAGTTTTGATATATGAGCTTTAGATGTGAGCATTATATACGGCAAGTCTTGATGGATGAATGCCTAAAGATTCACAAGCCTTGGACGGTCTTGATTGCTGTGTCTGCGTTGTAATTACGGTGCAATACTACTGGAAAAGTCATGAAAGCTAACGTCGTCAATCTACCAAACTCTACACCCATTTTTGAGAACCACGTTTCGACTGAAGAATTTTCAGATAGTAGCAGCGATCGCTTGATTCAATTGCTGTCTGAGGAAATGCAAGCGCAAGTAAAAGCAACACCCAAGTGTGTAGAAGCTTTAGCAAAGCGCATAGCCGTAGAAGTAGAACGCATTTGCGATAAAAGCTCCCGCATTCAAACATCTGGGGAAATCAAATCCTGGCAGATGACGTTGGGAAGGCATCGGATGCAAAAATGCTTACGTTACTACCAACTAGGTTCCAAACAAGGGCGGGTGGAATTACATAGCAATTTGGGTGCTATGGTTTACCGTCATGTAACTATGTCTGGTTCTGAGTTGGGCTTTGATGCTCGTTACAGCCTAATTGAAGATTTTTTACAAGCATTTTATATCGAAGCAATCAAAGCTTTCCGTAGAGAAAACGAACTACCAGAGAATCACACGCCGCGAACTCAGCTGCAATTAGCTGAATATATGGCTTTTACAGAGCAGTATGCCAAACGCCGGATCAATTTACCTGGTGGTGCAAATCAGCAATTGATTATCTTGCGGGCCCAAGGTTTTGCTCGTCGTCAGCCCCAAGAAACTACCGTGGATATTGAAATGGCGGTAGAGTCTGCTAAGGGTGAAGAAGCAGAATCTTACCAGCGTAACTCGGCGGTGCAACAACTGCGATCGCAAATGATCGCCCAAACTAATTTCGATCCATCTGAAGAATCAGAACGCGATCGCGTCATCACTGAATTGATGAAATACCTGGAGTCTCAAGGTCAATCTGATTGTATGAACTACCTCAGCTTGAAACTTCAAGACCTTTCAGCTCCAGAAATTGACCAAATTCTCGGTTTAACCAGCCGTCAGCGCGATTATCTCCAACAACGGTTTAAATACCACGTAGAAAAGTTTGCCAAGCAACACCACTGGCAATTAGTACATCAATGGTTAGGTGCGGGTTTAGAGCAAAAGTTGGGTTTATCTTCTCAGCAGTGGGAAATCTTTGTGAATCAACTCACAGAACAGCAACAGCAAATATTACAGTTAAAAACTGCACGGGAAAACGATCTGGCGATCGCCAAGTCCATCAAATGCACCCCCAAACAGCTGCAAAAGCGCTGGACTCAACTTTTAGAACTAGCATGGGCTATCCGCAACGGTCATACTGAAGCCCAGACAGGCTAAAATAAAGGTGAATAAAATATAGAGAAAACCATGAACCCAGTATTTCCCGAACTCTCTAGTCTTTCGAGAGCGGAAAAACTTCAACTGGTAGAAGATTTATGGGATGAGATTGCCGCTACACCAGCAGCGCTCCCAGTTTTAGATTGGCAGAAACAAGAGCTAGCTCGTCGCAAAGCCGAATATCTGCAAAATTCAGCCATTGGCAGTAGTTGGGAAGATGTAAAAGCCAGAATCTCTCAACGACATGACTAGAAACTTAACTATCCTTACAGCCGCAGAACTGGACATTATTGAAGCTTATGACTGGTACGAGGGGCGCGAATTAGGATTAGGCGCTGAGTTCCTACGCTGTATTGATGCCTGCCTGAATTTAATTTAGCATCACCCCAACACATACCAGATTGTTCATCAAATCTATCGCCGCGCTACAATTAGGCGTTTTCCCTACGTCGTTTTTTACGAGTTTAATGAACAGGAGATTATTATCTACACTGTTTTCCACTGTTCCCAAGACCCAGAAAAATGGCGTAGCTGCTTGCAATAGTTGGTCTTTGAGACTAAAGATAAATCCATTATTTTAACTATTATCTGAATTAGTAACTCGTTCCTTACCCAAATTATTAATACATTTGTATTTATTTAGTACAAAAATACCAATAAATTCAGATTTTTACCTATTAATCCAACCACCTTTAGCCAAAATCAAAAATTCATATTAAGCAACTGACCCTTTTTTACTGCTTCTGTGAAATCCTATAATAAGCAGGACTTTTGGCAGAGGGATTTAGGATGGCTCTGACTCAAGGCGGACGGGCAAATAAGTCTGGGAATATTTTAGAAGCAAATGTAGAAGCAATCTTGCATGGGCATAATTATTTCCAAGTAGGGAACTATGTCCAAAAAGAATTTATATTAAATGCTACTTTATTGCCAAAACGTTATGGCAAAGAAGTTTATATTGGAACTGGAATTTATCATACTTATTTGAAAGTTGATTTTTATGTTGTCGGCTCATCTGCAATGCCATCTGGTTTAATTTTCGAGTGCAAATGGCAAGAAAGCCCCGGTTCGGTTGATGAAAAGTTTCCTTACTTGAACATGAACATTCAGCACTATTACCCTGCACCAACTATCATAATTTTAGGCGGTGAAGGTATGCGAGAAGGCGCAAGCAAATGGCTAAAAGCAAGAGTTAATGATAACCATAATTTATTAGCAGTTTATAGTTTAGACAGATTCATTGCTTGGGCAAATAAAAATCTTTAAAAGATGTAATTAGTAATTCGCAAATCATGCCTCTATTTTTGATGTTTGAGTTAATTGATCGGGCTGCTTTAATTTTGTATGTTTCAAAATTAATATCAGTATAAATTTTTTGAATAAATTCGTTATCAGAATTACATACCATAACTTTGACACCACGACTTGCTAACTCTGCACAAGTATCTCTCAAAAGTTCTTGGTCTTTTTTACTAAAACAATTCTGGCTATAAGCAGTAAAATAGCTAGTGTCGCTGATAGGATGGTAGGGTGGGTCAAAAAATACAAAGTCATCACTGCTAGTTGCATGATTTAAGACTTCTGTAAAATTTGCTTGTTTAATTTCTGCATGAGAAAGCGCTTCTGAGGCTGCTTTTAGTAAAACCTCAGAACAAATATTGGGATTGTCATATCTGCCTAAT
>CAXUOL010000692.1:0-4030 GCA_964252435.1 uncultured Nostoc sp. | reverse complement strand
ACATCAGCAAACAATACCTGGTCAAATTGATTGGGGAAAGTCAGCAATTCGTTGTGATTGATTTTGGCAATAAAGGGAATTTTGTGGGCATATTTCCGTGATACGATGCCTAATGTTCCCAAAGTGGTAGCAACAGCATTGCAATCTGCGGCGATCGCTAACTTGATAATATTTTCTGGATCGAAGTAAATTGGATTGGGCGCAAAAGACGCGCCAGCTGAGTGTTCAATCCCTTGGTCTACCGGTAGAATCGAGAGATAGCCTGTGTTTGCCAGACGACCAGTAGAATAAAGTAACTGGAGATTACGCAATACTTGAGGATTGCGATCGCTGTTAAGCCAGATTCGATCTACGAAGTCTGGACCCGGCAAATGTATTAAATCACGAGAAACTTTTGCTTTGTGGGTAAGTAGGTCTTCTGCCTCTTTACCTAGCAATGACTCAATAGAATTAGCCTCTTTGAGCGTTGTAGTCATAGTATTATCCTCAAAAACTGAGCAAATGACCTTGCCTTTAAGATAGCATTTCTAATATTGCTAACTTCGTTATACGGAGATTAGTGATATGTCTTCTTTCTGAAGATATAGCAATCTTATTAGACCTCTTGCATAAGTCGAATAGACCCCCCTTTATCCCCCCTTATAAAGGGGGGAAACTTGAAATCTTGCCCCCTCTCCTTCACAAGGGGAGGGTTGGGGAGGGGTGATTCAAGGATTTTTGCAAGAGGTCTATTGTATAAGTGAAAATCAAAAGGCTTAGATTACCCACTTATTTTTAAGAAGTCGGGAATCTTGTTGTGAATGATTAAGTAAGGCTATACTACCGGAAGTATTCAATCAACTTTCGGAATTAATGTTTTTAACTCAGTTATCAACTTCAAACAGTACAATTATACTATATTGTGACTGTAGCTGAAAATTGAAAACCCATCTTCCTCCAATTGTGGTAATAATTGTGAACAGAATAAATACGATTCTATGAGTAACTTTCAAATCGATATCGACTTCAGCAATATAGATTTAGCTTCTCTTGAGACAGAAGAAGATTTTCAACGAGAGGCAAAAATGTTACTCCCAAAGGCACTGGTCAAATTAGGTGAAAGTGTGGGTGAAAAGACTTGGGAAGAATTACAGCAAAAGCTGCAAGGAACTGGAGGTAAACTCAAATCTTCACCCAGCGAGAAACGTCGGTTTATTCAAGAAACTGGAAGAACTTATCAACGAAATGCTAGTAACAGAGAAAAACAAGAACTGGAAGAATATATAGTAGAGCAATTACGTCAGCACAAGTAGTATTTGTCAGAAGTTAACTTACCGGACATGATTCAAATAAACCAGCGGCGAATCAACTCCACCTGGAAGCGATAGCCGTTGTCAACTTCTTCAATTAACTCACGTTGCAACAGCAATTTGAGAGTAATATCAGCATCAGGAAACTGTTGCAATATAGTTTGGCGGCTAACTATAGCCCCTTCCCCTTGAGCGGCGATAAAACGTAGAATCGCTTGTCCAGTAGCGTCTACTTGATTGTTTTGAATATCAGCGAAGAAAAAGCCACCACTGTGCAAAGCTTCTGGTATCGCGGCTTCCACATCCGCGAAAGTTGCCAATCGCCGGATAGAGGGGTCTTGTTCGTTCTTAAGGACAATAATTTCTGCACAGAGTAGTTGTACTAAAAATGGATGACAACGGGTGAGTTGCAGTACTCGCTCAACGGCATTGGGTTCATAGCGGAGAGTAAAATCTTTGACGGGACGTTCAATTAATTGTCGTGCTTCCGCTTGTTTAAGGTAGGAGATATGCCAATACAGTTCAGTTAAGCATTTCTTTCTTCTCTTTGCGTCCTTCGCGTCCTTAGCGGTTCGTTAAAAAAATTGACTTTAGCAAAGAATTTTAGCCTTAACTGAACCGTATTGGGAGATATGCACAACTTGGACATTAATGAGATAACTAGCCCAGCGCTGATATTCTTCGATAGTATGAGAGCCAGCGAGTAACACCTTGAAGCGGGGACGATGTTGGATGAGGTTACGCAGCATCCCCAAAACATCTTGTTCATCAAAGCGTCCTTTGGCTATGGCGTTGTCTAGCACCTCGAATTCATCTAGTGCTAGTAAAGCGGTATTTTGTTCTAGAGCCTGTTCTACTTTATCTAGCCATTCATAGAAATCGGTGAAGGGGTCAGATTTTAACACTTCACGGGTCAGGGACGGTAGAGTTACACCTTGCTTTTTCGCTGACTTGTTCATATCTCTAGCCAGGTTGTAGAGAAAACCTGCATGGTCACTAGCTGATGAAGGTGCTCCCTGCAAGTCTACAAACATAGGGATGATGTTATTAGGTAGTAACTTTCTTATAACAATTCATAGGTTAATTCAGCAAAGCCAACTTTTTTTTCACTTCTTAAGAGTTTGCACCCCAGGATATGCCAGAATTTTGGCGTCAACAGTTAGTAACGGACAGCCGTTAATTCTGGCAGTGGCTACAATAATTTGGTCAGATGGATCTCTGTGAAAACCAGTAAGTTTGGTTGATTCAACGATAATTGGAATTGTCAGTTCGAGTAGCTGCACTCCTGGATAAGCTAAAGCTACTGCTATCCACTCGTCAACTGAAATTGAAAAAGCAAGTTTGCGATTCTCAACTAGTTTGGCGACTTCCCAACAAGAAAGAATGCTGACTCCTAGTCCTTGAGATTGATATTCTTCAATGCAATCTCTATATTTTTGGTTTAGTCGTTCATTATTATCTACCCACCAAATCCAAATATGGGTATCTAAAATTATCATTGCAAGACTTCCCAATCCTCTATAGGTACAGCAGGCTCAAAAGGATCATCATAGTGAATAACCGTTCCCCGTAAAGGATAAGGATTAGATTCTGAAGGTTGGGGAAAACGTTCTAAAACAATGATTTCTACTGCTTCGCCTGCTTGAAACGGTAAATCCTCAAGAATCAAGGTTCCGTTTTTAGTTAACTTTGTTTCAATTCGGTGTGCTTTCATAGTTACTCTACTAGTTATGAATCTAATAAATCAGCAAATGGTTTTATTTGTCGTAATCCTTCCTCACGCCAATTATCATCATTTTCTCCTTCTTCTAAGCCAAGGACTGCTGGCTGGGATAGCGGTTACGCCCAAGTGCTGACTTAACTTTTTTAATATACTCTGGGGCTACTCGGAGCGATCGCGCCATCATTCCTCATCGAGAAACTGCTGTGAGTATATCAGATTTTTCTACTAGCTAAATAGCAAAGCTGTTTAGCGATAACATCTTGCATCCTATGAAATTATAGTCATCCTGAAGTTAACTGAGTAATCAACTAAAACTCGTCTAATCAGTAGCTACTTCTCAACTCAGTTCTCATACCGCACCAAACTTTAATGATGAATATAAGAGATTAGGACTTTAAAAATGAAACGAGAACTGGGAATTCTGCAAATTATCTTATCACTTTGCGGAGTGATGATGTTTGGTACAGTAACTTACGCTGCGATTAATATGGTGAATGGTCAATACCAAGTTGAAATATCGCTCAATACTAAGGGACTGGTTATTAAGTCAGATATTGACAAAAGGCAATGCAAAGCAGTAGAAGACATTGCCCAAAAGCAGGAAAGCACAAATTTAGACCAAAAGACAATTAATTAGGAGTAAAAATCAGTAATGAGCTAGAAGTTATTGAATCTAACTCATAGTGAATGAACCTCTAAGCTTTGTCGATGAACCTCTAAGTTTTGTTGATGAACCTCTAAGCTTTGTCGATGAGCCTCTGAGCTTCGTTGATGAGCCTCTGATACTCGTGAATGAACCTTTGAGCTTCGTGGTTTTTTTACGAACCGCAAAGGACGCAGAGGACGCAAAGAAAGAAGAGAAATATATCTATAAATGAAGTGAAGTAAAGCGGTGCGTTAAGCTTTAGGCTAACGCACCCTACCAAAACACTAAAGGAGTAGAAATTAATAAGGAGTTAGGAGTAAAAGGGACTCATGTTAAAGGGGAAAGGGGAAAGGGGAAAGGGATGATGATTGT
>CAXUOL010000691.1:0-4033 GCA_964252435.1 uncultured Nostoc sp. | reverse complement strand
AAAGCTGGTTGCTCAACCAACCAAAAATCTATTTGTTTTTCTTGTTCGTGGTAGTTACGGGTGCGTTCTTTGAGAACTTCGTGTATCGGTTCTTCTTGGAGAAGAAAGCGTTGACTTGCCAAAACGTAATGGTATGTTTGCATTTTCATCCTTTGGTTGCTATGTGAATAATTTCAGGGCACAGTGACTCTGTACCCTGACAAACTAACTTTTGTGGGATTTCTTGAACCAAGAACTGAACGGACAAGCACTTTTCTGGTTTTCAGATTTTGTCTGTTTGCCACCAGATGTTAGCTTTTCCAAGAACAGATTATTGTCAAAGTAGTGTTCTAAGGAAATAATCTTCAAGTCATCGGTAACTTTTGCAATGGTCATGCCGATAATTTCTAGCGTCTCTCCAGTAGGTGCATGGTCTTTGTATTCTCCGTTAAAATGTCCCCAATGCCGCCATTTAAATGTTACATTCGGTGGTCCTGAGAAAACTTCCAGCACTTCCCAAGGAAATCCTTGGGGGAATGTTGTATGGAAGACTTTTGCGGATGATTCAAAGCTTTCTTCTGAAGCCTTGTAATGTTCTGAATCAGCCATAAATAAATTGTAAGTACCTTGGGCTGATACATCTGCTGCGGTATACTCTACTCCGCCATTGGTACTGACGCGAAACTTGTCATTCACAATAGATAACCACTCTTGCGGGTTAGCTTTGAAAGATACCTCCATCTCGAAGGTTCTCACCAAGTTTTGCACGATCGCTTCCAGTGTTCCTTCAAGATGATTGTAGGTACTTTCTTTAGCAAGATTCTCTTTTGAACGGGAATAATCAGGCGGTGTCTGATAGCGCCACTCGACATCAGTGCTTTCTGCTATCACCTTATCCCGATCCTGTACCCAAAGTGGCAAGTTGTTAGATTGTGTTGCGCTCATAGAAGTTTTTGCTGAAGATTTGATCCCAATTTCTAGATTTCGCAGTGACAACCCTCTTTTAATACACGGGAGTGAGGAGATGAGGAGAAAAGGGAGACAAGGTGACAAGGAGATAAACAAAACTCCTAACTCTTAACTCCTAACTCCTAACTCCTAACTCCTAACTCTTAACTCCTAACTCCTAACTCCTAACGCCCCATGCCCTATCCTCCATTACCCCTTATCGCTTGTTTCATCTCACGGACTGCCCTTTCCATACCTACTAATGCTGCCCGACTGATGATGGTATGGCCAATGTTCAGTTCTTCCATGCCTGGAAGCGCAGCCACTGGATAGACGTTCCAGTAGGTGAGTCCATGACCAGCGTTGACTCGCAATCCCACTTGAATCGCTTGTTCACAACCTTTAGCTAATATGGCTAATTCTCGCTGGCGATTTGTTTCATCTTTAGCCTCAGCGTATTGTCCGGTGTGCAATTCAATAAACTGCGCCTGCACCTTGACAGATGCTTCAATTTGTGCTGGCTCGGCGTCGATAAATAAACTAACTGGAATGCTAGCGCTTTGCAATTTATCGACTATTTCACCTATTCTAGCAATTTGCCCAATGATATCTAATCCGCCTTCTGTTGTGACTTCTTCGCGCTTTTCGGGGACTAAAGTCACGTAATCTGGTTTGATATCGAGAGCGATCGCTAGCATTTCATCTGTAGCGGCCATTTCTAAATTAAGATGCGATCGCACTGTTTGCCGCAATATCCGCACATCCCGATCTTGGATATGCCGCCGATCTTCGCGCAGATGCACCGTAATTCCATCTGCACCCGCTAATTCTGCCAGTACCGCCGCCGCTACCGGATCTGGTTCCACCGTCCGCCGTGCTTGCCTGATGGTGGCGATGTGGTCAATGTTAACGCCAAGTGTAGGCACCCCAAGTTTCTCCCAAATCCACATTCCTTAGAACTTGATTTTACCGGAAATAGCGGTAGTTTTGCTGAAGAAGCTTAAGACAGATTACACAGGTTAAATGCAATCGCCCAAAAGAAAACTGAGTTTATCTCTTGAGAAATTCTAGATTATTTTGCATTTGTTCAACAGACTTTGTTGATATTTAGTTGCAGCAGTTGTTTCATCTGCTCACCAATTGAGTAATGACATCTACTCCCCGTGACCGAAGCGCAGTTACGAGATCCCGATCCATCGAGTCCTCATCTAGATAGAGCAGGAACATGATTACTTAAAGAGTTGAGATTTACAATGCTCTTGTTCAAACAATTTTGTCTCAACTTCTTCTGCTGCAATGTCTAATTCAACTTCTTCGCGATTGGCATGATAAGCTAATACGCATTTAACTTGCATATTGTTGATTTTGGAGAAAAAGCGTCAATCCTTCTCCCCTGCTCCTCTGCCCCTCTGCTCCCCTGCTGTCTAAATGTGTAAATTAGGTGTTTAACAGCTTAGTAGGTCAGAGCAGCATAAATCTGTGCCAAAGTTAGCGTCGGATGTCCAATTCGATTGAGGATCTCTTCTGGCATCAGACCGAGTTTATACCAAAGGATGATCCGACGCACGGTTAGTCCTGTTCCAGTAATGATTGGTCTGCCACCTCGAATGTCAGGAGAGGACGTAATTAGAGTACCAATATCAACCGCTGTAGTCATGTTTGTTTTGTTCAACCTTTTGAAGATAATCAGCTTTTTTATCGTTTCATCTGTAGCAGCTATTTCTAAAACTTTCCTCAGAACTTGATTTTACTAGAAATAGTGGGAGTTTTGCTTGAGAAGCTCAAGACACATCACACAGGTTAAATGCGATGTCTACGATGGTCACTGAGCTTGTCGAAGTGTGGTCACTGAGCTTCTTGTACTGAGCGCAGTCGAAGTATGCCGAAGTGCGGGCTACGCCTACGCTTAAAAGAAAACTGAGTTAGCAAAAGCCAATTTTTGGGCAAACTACTTTAAATAAATGGCTGATTTAACAAGAGTTGATGAAGTATGAATACAGCAGTTGAGCCGATGGACAAGTTTTTGAACTATCGAATTAGCGAACAACTTTATGTAGGCTCTAGAACCTTAGTTTACCGTGCTATTCGAGAGGCGGATCGACTTCCAGTTGTGATCAAACTGCTCCAGCAAGAGTATCCTACCTTCAATGAACTGCTGCTGTTCCGTAATCAGTACACTATTGCTAAAAATCTTGACCTACCCGGTATTGTTCGTCCCTACAGCCTGGAACCTTACCGCAACAGCTATGCTTTGGTGATGGAAGATTTTGGTGGTATTTCCCTCAGAGATTGGCTCAACAAAAAAATGGGAAACAACCAATATACTCTGACAGAGTTCTTGGAAATTGCGATCGCCCTGAGTAATATTCTTGACGGACTCTATCGCCATCGAGTTATCCACAAAGATATCAAGCCTGCCAACATCCTCATCAACCCGGAAACTCAGCAAGTCAAGTTGATTGACTTTAGTATTGCCTCTCTTTTACCTAGAGAAACCCAGGAAATTTACAGTCCCAATGTCTTAGAAGGTACTCTCGCCTACCTTTCTCCAGAACAAACCGGACGGATGAATCGTGGAATTGACTATCGTAGTGATTACTACTCTCTTGGTATTACCTTCTATGAACTGCTTACCGGACAGCTACCCTTCCAGTCTCACGATCCGATGGAGTTGGTTCACTGTCATATTGCCAAGCAACCAGAACAATTAGGAGACAGGAGGGATGAAGAAATTCCTCAAGTTCTTTGTGATATTGTGATGAAATTGATGGCGAAAAATGCTGAAGATCGCTATCAGAGCGCATTAGGGCTGAAATTTGATTTAGAAAAATGTTTGTCTCAATTTCAGGAAACTGGCAGGGTTACATCCTTTAAATTAGGTGAGCGGGATATTTGCGATCGCTTCATTATCCCAGAAAAACTTTACGGCCGCCAAGCTGAAGTTCAAAGTTTACTGGATACCTTTGAGAAAGTCAGCCAGGGAAACACTGAAATTATGTTGGTTGCAGGTTTCTCTGGAATTGGCAAAACTGCTGTGGTTAATGAAGTCCACAAGCCAATTGTGCGACAACGGGGTTATTTCATTAAAGGTAAATTTGACCAATTC
>CAXUOL010000690.1:0-4036 GCA_964252435.1 uncultured Nostoc sp. | reverse complement strand
CTGAGTGATGGACTCGGAACTTTTGGTAGAGTGTTCACACTGAAAACTTAGGCGTGAAGAGGGAAATAATCAGTAAACTTCAAGATTGGCTTGCCATTATACCAGACCAAAGCAATTACCTTGCTACTAAATAAATCGTTTATTCGATCTGGTTAGGCAGAGTACAGCAATTGACATCATTCAAACAGACTTTGCCCCACTGTAAAGCCCAGCGAACAAGAGCTACTCGATTTTCTGTCTCGGTCTTGGTAAGAATATTACTGATATGGTTATCAACTGTACGCTTGCTAATCTCCAGTTTTCCTGCAATCTCTTGGTTAGTTAAGCCAGCGGCTACTAAGTCGATAATTTGCAGTTCTCTGTCTGACAGACTAACGGGGGTCTCAGACTTGCCACCAGCCATGACTATTTCTATCCTCCCTTGGTATATGTACTTAATCGCTCTTTCTAATTCTAGAAGATTCTTTTCTTGGTAGGGGTTTCAAGTGTTAGCAGTAATACGATTGTCAATATTTTCTTTGGATTTCAAGTTGGCAAAAATATCAACTACGCGAAACCTTATGTAATAAATATAGCTTATTTTGATAAATGTATTGTCTAAGCACTTAGAAAAACTAAGCGAGGATGAGAAGCATATATATGCTATAGAGTAGTAAAAATTGCTATTTAATTCTATGAAGGACTGGCGACAGATTAGCAAAAACTATTGTAGATTTTATACTGTAAATTCCTAATCCCAAATCAAAATCTAAAATTGAAAATGAGATGAGCAATCCCCATGTTTTGTGCCTCGGTGAAGTTTTGTTTGATTGTTTAGCCGATGAATTAGGGCTAAAGCTGGAAGAAGTGAAATCCTGGACTCCCTACCCAGGAGGGGCACCAGCTAATGTAGCCTGTGCTTTAGTCAAGCTGGGGACATCAGCCGGCTTTATCGGAGCTGTTGGCGAAGATGAGCCAGGAAATGTACTGGTCAAGCTATTACAAGATGTAGGTGTAGAGACTACGGGAGTACAACGCCATCCCACAGCACCAACGCGACAAGTTTATGTTACACGGGATCTGGCTGGCGATCGCACTTTTGCCGGATTTGGTCAGTACGATACCGCAGAATTTGCCGATACTCGCCTGCAAGCTAAAAAATTGTCAGATTCGCTGTTTCAACAGGCAGATTTTCTAGTTTTGGGTACTTTGGAATTAGCCTATCCTGAAAGTGAGGAGGCAATTCACCGCGCTTTAGAGTTAGCAGAACATTACGACTTAAAAATTGTGCTGGATGTCAACTGGCGTCCTGTATTTTGGAAAGAGCCAAACATTGCCCATCAAAAAATTCCAGAATTATTTAAGCGAGTCGATTTCCTCAAACTCTCCAAAGAAGAGGCTGAATGGCTATTTGAAACCGCAGATCCCGGAGCTATCACTTACCGTCTGGCTTCGATTGAGGGAGTACTGGTGACAGATGGGGAAAACGGCTGCACTTATTGTCTGGGTGAGAACGAAGGCAAATTACCCTCGTTTTCCATCCCTGTAGTTGATACAACTGGTGCAGGAGATAGCTTTTTAGCAGGATTCATCCACCAACTGAGTCAATATGGTATCCACAGTTTGCGAGATGCAGAAACAGCAAAACGCATTGTCACTTATGCCAATGCTGTTGGGGCACTGACTACTATTAAAGCAGGTGCGATCGCATCTCAACCGACTGCTGCTGAAGTCGAAGCTTTTCTCGCCACACATCAACTCTAGGAACTAGCATAAGCCACTGGGATATCAGCCACTAAAGGCTGATACTCCTGGCTAGAAAATGGACAAATTCAGGTAAATTTGTATTAAAACTAATAAGATAAATAAAAGATGTTGTTATTTAAAGCCAAGTATGCAGTCTATTCACCCTGTAACTGATATTGAGAATTGGGAGGTTTCTGGCACGGATGAAAAGATGCAATTTTCCGGTGTCCAGTTTCTGATGAATTTTTTGGGGCAAAAGACTGGTGTGTTGGTTGACCTAAAACAACATGGCGAACTCTGGGCTGCTATGGAAGAAGAAACTGATATACCCTTAACTGTAGAGTTTTTGGTAGATGAGCAAGGGTATAAAACTGCTGTGCTGCTTGACTTCGAGGAACACGGTGAAATTTGGGAAGATATTTATTACAACTTAATTGCCCTGCTCAGAATTGATGAACCGAAAATACCACTTGCTGAAGTAAAAAGGTCGCTCAATGAGCAGGGTAAGTTGAGTGGATGATTATCAAGTTGTCTTTTCCCGTTCTGCTCAAAAGGAACTTGATGCCCTACCAATTGAGGTAATTAGTCGAATTACTTCCAAGATTGAGGATCTGACAGTTAAGCCGCGCCCAGAAGGTTGTAAAAAGTTGAAGGGACAGTCGAATTGTTGGCGGATTAGAGTTGGAAGTTATCGTGTAATTTACAGTATTGATGATGATAGGCGTGTAGTTGAAATAATCATGGTTTGTCATCGCAGTCAAGCATATAGTTAAACTAGCTTAGTGCGATCGCTTTTGGTGTTGGCGTTCGCCCAACCTCTCGTTCGCGCACTTGTACTGAGCGAAGCCGAAGTAGCCTCTCGTAGAGAAGAGAAGCCATCGCTATCCAATAATCAAAATTGGCGATCGCTAACTTTGAGTACTAAACACGCCAGCACCACATTTTTATAGGCTAGTACTTTAGTTGGTCTGAACTTGCTGCCATAGAGTATTAACAGTCACAAACTCATAACCTTGTTGTAGCAGTTGCGGAATCAAAATTTGAATTGTGGCAGCAACATCTTCTCCACCGCAAGCACCATCATGCAAAACAATTATTGAACCATTTTTGACTTGCTGCATAATTCGCTGTACGACGGTGGTAATACCTGGCCGCACCCAGTCTTCTGGTACAACGCTCCACATAACTGGGCGGTAATTCCACTGAAAAAACAATTTTAAAGTCGCAGGTGTAAATAAACCATTGGGAGGGCGGACATCTCGCACTTGTTGAGGTTGCAGGTTGCAGGCATTGTAAATAGCAGCTTGGGTTTTTTCTAAACTCTCCTTCAGGTCATTTGGGGAAAGCATGGGAAAAGAGCGATGATCGTAGCCATGCAATCCGATCCAGTGTCCGCGATCGCTCACGGCTTTAGCAATAGCTGGTGAACGGTTGACGCAAACACCCAACCAAAAAAAACTCGCTGTAATCTTGTAACGATCTAATACTGCCAAGACTTCGGGTGTGTATTGCGGATGGGGGCCATCATCGAATGTGAGTGCGATCGCTTTAGTATGGGGATTTCCACTCCAAAGGCAGTTGGGAAAACTTGGCTGGAGAATACGGTAGAAAATTGGGAAGAGGGGAGCTAGCTGCATAAAGTTTTTTCTTTTTCCGTAATCTTGCGTAACTACACTGATTACTTAATATGAGGGTGTCAAGCGTGATTCGCACGCTTAACAGTCTTATATCTAGAACTTACACGCTGTACAAATGGACAGTTATATGAATTGGCACTCCTTCTAATATTAAGAAGTTTTCCCTAGTTCCTATTTCCAAGTTGGAAATGTAGTTTCCACTCACGAGCTATTCCTGCCTAGCTGACTCAACTTATTTTTTTAGTTGTCAGATTAACAGGAAATATCGCAGTCACAGAAGTAGGTGGAAAAGAAAATTACAGCCTTTTTCACATAATTGTCTTTTTGTCAAATTGTAAGTCCTAATATTAACAATTAATCTTTATTAAGGATAAACTTTCGTGGCAATTAATTATTACGGAACTAATGGCAATGATGTTGTCTTCGGCAGTAGTGACAACGATACCCTTAGAGGCTTTGATGGTGATGACAAACTATTTGGTGGAGCAGGTAATGACTTCATAGATGGTGGCTTTGGCTTTGACACCATTGATGGCGGTGCTGGAACTGATACCACATCTTATGCTTTCTTTTCCGGCCCAATTGATGCCAATCTCTCTACTGGTGTAGTTAAGTTCCCAGGAAATTCTACTCTCACAGATACTTTAGTCAGCATTGAGAATTTAATTGGTACA
>CAXUOL010000689.1:1976-4037 GCA_964252435.1 uncultured Nostoc sp. | reverse complement strand
CCGAGTGGATTAATACTACTTATCAAAGAGCGCGGCGAGAGGCAATGGTGGAAACAAGTTTATCAGAAGATAACTTTGCGATCGCTTGTCCGTTTTCTGTTAATGAGATTTTAGACTTAGACTTTTATCCTAACGTCGATGAATAACCATGTAGAATTTTTGTATAAGTATAGATATGCTCAGTATGATGAGGAGCCATCTGTGAAAATTGCTGTAAGTTTATTAACTAATTATCAAGATATGCACTTGGAATGCGAATAATACCTTTTGAATTTCTCATTCCCAGACGCCCTGTTTCGTTACAGACAAAGAAAAAAGAAAACCTTCAGGTATGGAAGAATTTTGTGCGCGTTGAAGCTCAAAAAGTTTGGACAGATCGCAGCGTCATTAAAAACGGCGATTTACAACTGACGCTTGTCTATCTTTGTGATGATTTTCCGGCTGATACCGATAATATTATCAAGCCGATTCAGGATGCACTTGTAGGCTTAGTTTTTGAAGATGATAGTTTAGTATCAGATGTAGATAGCCATCGTAGGTTTCTGTCTGACCCAATTGATAGAATAAATCTACCTTCGTTATTACAGCGTGCTGTGATCACAGATAAAGAGTGTGTTTATGTAAAAATAAGTAAATCTCAACCATTGGAAAAATACTTATGACTAACAATACTAAAATTATATACGATGAAAAAGTGAAATCTCTGGCACAGAAGTACGAAAGTCAAGGATTTTATGTTTTAACTGGACTCAAAACAGATGAATTACCATTTGATTTGGGTAACTACCAGCCAGCTTTAATTGTGATTAAAGACGGTTCAGGTTTAGTAATTGAAGTAAAAAACAGCCTCAGCCGTCTGTCGGTTGATCGTTTACAAGTTTTAGCAGAGGAAGTGAGCAAACATCCAGGCTGGCGTTTTTTATTAGTAACGTTTGAAGACATAGAAGCCAAGTTATTACCTGGAACATCTGAAGAACTTCCTTCATGGCAAAAGCTAAAGGATCAGTTTTTCCAAGCACGTAAGCTTATTGAAAATGATGAAATTCAGTCTGCTTTTATTTTTTTATGGAGTATTTTTGAAGATGCTTTGAGAAAGCGAGCAATTAATGTGTCAATTCCTATTGAACGTTTCCCAGTTATAGGTTTAATAAAACATCTATACTCTTTAGGAGAGTTATCAATCTCTCAATTCAACCTTGCTCAAGCTTGTTTTGAAGTTAGTAATCGTCTTGCTCACGGATATAATGAAAACCTAAATTTGCCATTGTTACATAATTTTGACAATTTGGTTCGTGAATTGTTAACTGAATGGAAAGTCGAATTCGATGTTAGTCAACTTTCATCAAAAGGTTTGGCTGCTTTTTATACCTGGTTTGCGGAATTCTACGCAGCATCCTCGGATAAACAACAAGAAATAATGACAGATTTAATGAATAAGACAAACCTGATTTTAGCACTAGAATCAACTGGAAATTTAACAAATGAGAAACTAAAGAAGGAATTAAACTTAAACGACGAACAGGTTATAAATGTTGAATTCGATGTTAGTCTATTTTCACCAGAGGCTCTGGCTAATTTTCGTGCCTGGTTTACGGAATTTTATCCAGCAGCCTGGGATAAACAGATTGAAAAAGATGTGACTCAACAAGAAACCCTATTGTCTATTAATGACAGTAAAACCTTAGAACCTTTGACTGACCTTGACCTCTGGACTCAGAGTTTAATAGGTGTAATCCAGCTAGGAGAAGAAAATACGACAGAAAATTATGTGGATTATTTAGAGGAGAAATACGGTTGAAACGAGTGTTATTCGACAGCGATGTGTTGCTTGATATTTTGGCACAGCGTCAACCATTTATCGTAGCTTCTGCACGAGCATTAAATACAGTAATGCAGAATCAAGTACAAGGTTATGTTTCAGGTCATGCAGTAACCAATATTTTTTATATTCTGCGTCGTAAAGTTGGTAATGAAGTAGCGCGTGAACTATTAGCAAAGTTATTGCAGCACCTTCAAGTTGCCAGCGTAACAGATGAAGTTATTCGGCAAGCTTTGAATAGC
>CAXUOL010000689.1:0-1876 GCA_964252435.1 uncultured Nostoc sp. | reverse complement strand
TATGGAACTATATTTAATTCGTCATGGCATCGCCGAAGACAAGGGATTAGGCATCAAGGATGAGGAGCGCAGCCTTACCAAAGAAGGAAGGCAAAAAACCGAAAAAGTTGCTCAGAAACTTGTTAAATTAGGTTTAAACTTTGATTTAATTCTCACCAGTCCTTTAGTGCGGGCCCGCCAAACGGCTGAAATCCTGATAGCAGAAAAACTAAGCTCCCAGTTAGAGGAATCTAGCCACCTCGCTCACGATGGTCAAATTTCTAATTGGCTAAAAGACTGGTTAGAACCAAGAAATTATTCCCAAAATACTCAACTGGCGCTGGTTGGACATGAACCTGATTTGACCAAATGGGCAGAAATTCTCCTGTGGGGGGAAGTCAAAGGAAGCTTAGTCTTGAAAAAAGCAGGTATGATTGGGATAAAACTACCAGAAACAGGTTCTGCTCTGGGTCGTAGTCAGATGTTTTGGTTGACACCACCCAAGTACCTGCTATAACAGTTTTTCAACATTTTCGATTGTTGTTAGAACGGCTACTGTTATGGCGACAATAAATTTCTGGTAAGTTAGCTCCAGCAGATATTTCAAAAAGCAAATGGTGTTGCCATGATGGTGTGCGAATACAAGCCTGGTTTAGAAGGCATTCCCGCCGCTCAATCAAGTATCAGCTATGTTGATGGGCAAAAGGGAATACTAGAATATCGTGGCATTCGGATTGAAGAACTAGCAGAAAAAAGTACATTCTTGGAAACTGCTTATCTCTTAATCTGGGGCGAATTGCCAAGCAAAGAAGAACTGGAAACATTTGAGCATGAAGTTCGTTACCACCGGCGGATAAAATACCGCATTCGGGACATGATGAAATGCTTTCCAGAAAGCGGCCATCCAATGGATGCCTTGCAAGCCTCCGCTGCTGCTTTAGGCTTGTTTTATTCGCTCCGCGATTTACATAATCCTGTCTATATTCGAGATTCGGTGGTGCGCCTGATAGCAACCATTCCCACAATGGTGGCGGCGTTCCAACTGATGCGAAAAGGCAATGATCCGGTACGTCCCCGTGATGACTTAGACTACTCCGCCAACTTTCTATACATGCTTGATGAGAAAGAACCCGATCCTCTGATGGCGCGAGTTTTTGATATCTGCTTGATACTTCAGGTCGAGCATACAATGAATGCTTCCACTTTCAGTGCCAGGGTGACAGCTTCCACCTTGACCGATCCTTATGCTGTGGTTGCTAGTGCTGTCGGAACTTTGGGTGGGCCTCTGCATGGTGGAGCCAATGAAGAAGTAATTCAGATGTTGGAAAAAATTGGCTCTGTAGAAAATGTCCGTCCTTACATAGAGCATTGTCTGGAAACTAAATCTAAGATTATGGGCTTTGGACATCGTGTCTATAAAGTTAAAGACCCACGAGCCACAATTTTACAAGGACTAGCAGAGCAACTGTTTGAGAAGTTTGGCCATGACAAATTTTATGACATTGCTCAAGAAATGGAACGAGTGGTAGAGGAAAAACTTGGTAGCAAGGGGATTTATCCCAATATTGACTTTTATTCCGGTTTGGTGTACAGAAAGATGGGGATTCCCACAGACTTGTTTACGCCAATATTTGCGATCGCCCGTGTTGCCGGTTGGTTAGCCCACTGGAAAGAACAACTAGCAGAAAACCGGATTTTCCGGCCTACCCAGGTTTACAACGGTCTGCACGAAGTTACTTATACCCCTATTGACCAACGGTAAATGGGGATTGGGTATGGGGCGTTTAGCCCGTGCTGAGTGCTGTACATGGATAGCGGGGCGTTTAGCCCGTGCTGAGTGCTGAGTTAGGAGTTAAGAGTTAGGAGTTAGGAGTTAAGAGTTAGGAGTTTTGTTTAT
>CAXUOL010000688.1:0-4049 GCA_964252435.1 uncultured Nostoc sp. | reverse complement strand
ATGAACTAGTGAAAACTATGTGTTTGGCTTGGGCTGGTAATAAGTTTGGACATCCTGATCATGCTGCTAATTCTTATCATAAACACGTAATCGATGCTATATTGCGAGGTGTTTCTGAGACGGAAGCAATTCAAGCATGGATGGAAGGAGCGCTTGCACAATTACCTGAACTCAATTGAAACAAATATTTCTTCTCATAACACCAATAGGAAAATATCATGCCGAGAAAATCCACTTATCTCCCCCCTACTGACCAGTCTTCACTATGCTTACAGTACCTTCGACGCTGTGGAGGTAGCGCTCGATTGTGCAGTATAAACTTTAGTCTTAGCCTGATTCAAACACTGGTCAATCAAAAAAAGGTAAAGATTACGAATACAGGTGCAGGTTTCTATGTTCAATTGGAGGAATCCAAATGACTAACCACAAACAAATTGTTTACCAATCTCAATTAGACCACAAGAGTAAATTGGTTCTTCGCCGCCGTACTAGGAGAAGATTCAATCCCAGGATTTTCATCGATCGCACCATAGAAACAACTGCAATTATCTCTCTGCTTTTTACTGGATTTGCGGGAGTAGGAACAACAGGTTGCTGGGGAATAGAGATTGCTACGAGTTCTCATTACTGGCAGCATCAGAAGAACATTTGTTTGGGTGCAATGCTAATTGGATTCTCTGGCTTTTTTGGCAGTGCTTTGATTGGGGCAAGTCTCAGTATTCGTCAAGACAAGTTTTAGAAGGAGAAATAGTAATGGAAATCAAATTAACCCCATCAGAGATTCGGACTATATTGCAGGGTTGTCAATATACATTGCAGCTTGTGGGGAGTAGTCGAGATTATCGTAAAATTCAATCGTCAGAACACTTTTCTACCTCAAATGATGTTGTGCTAAACGATGCTTTCAGTATTTTGGGAGAAATAGTTAACGCAATTGATGAGGTGGAGCAATTTTCTCAACAAGGAGAATCCAGTCATGGAGCAAGAAATTAAAAATGCACTTGGTTTAGGCGTTCCTGAACTTGCTATAGAGTCGCAACCAAAACTTGAACCAGAACTCAAATCAACAGTAACGATTTACGACTTCAGCGATTTATTATCCAAACACGAACCGCCGAAAAAACCAACGATCAAAAATGAGCTTTTCTCCCCACGGCTACTTGATGATAAATGCCCTGATTGGTCAGCTCATCAAGAAAATCATGTTGTAAATAGGAGCAATAATATGTCATTCACTCTGGATAATCGCTCTCAAAACAAAGAATCTTCTTTAACAAAAGCATTGCGACAGATACAGGGGTTAAACTCTAAGATTCAGGAATTAGAACAGTGCCATAAAGACTATGTGGTATCGCAACAGAATTTAATTCCAGCAATCGCTGAAATCTGTATTTCTCCGATCCAGGAAGTAGAGGCGCTGCGAATTCTGATTTATCGGGGAGAAGCAGCTTGTCGGCAGTACTTGCGATCGGTGCTTGTTAAACAGAGTCAGAACTCATAGAGATCAGGCAGTCAGTGATTCCGGTTCTGTACGTGATATTTCCAAAACCCGACGTAACCAATATGAAGTTTCAAGAGAAGCAGATTGCTTTTGTTCGGCATCCGACCAAATATTGTCCCAGTGGAATAGCCATCGAGTCAACATCCGACCTAAGTCAACTAACTCACAGGCTCGGTCAATGTCTTCTGCTTTTACCATGTCGGGTACAGTCCACTCAAGAAAGTACCGACTTTCTTTTACCAAAGGCAGCATCAATTCCTGCGACGAGTCTTGAGTCCACAAAGACTGAATTTGCTCAAGGTGTGCAGCTAGATGATGTAAACGGGTAGGCACATCATCTTGTATAAAAATTTGTTGTTTCGGTGTCAATTCGATCATAAATTGCCTAGTGGCGCGATTACGTAATAGCAAAATCATTCAAATCATAACCTCTATCAGGGAATGGCATTTTAATTATGAAACGGAATCAAGCACAAACAATCGTTGTAAGTCTCACTGGTACATTAGCGGCCATATCTATTGGGTATTTAGGAGTGCAATTTTTTGGCAGATATACAATGTACACGATTGCTACAGTCATGTTAGGGCTGGGTACTGGAGGAGCTATCGGTCAGGTTTTGGTGGAGAAAAGGCAGCAGCGAGTAGTACAAACACAATCAAAACAAGGATAGGAGTAATCGTATGGAGACTTCAAAAGTTGTCACTATTCCGAATTACTGGACATTGCCCAAATATTCGTTAGGACAAAGAACCAAGCAGGGAGTGATTGTTGGGATTCAGTATTATCCACCCAATAATCTATTGACTGGCTTGTGTAACGAATCTTGGCGTTATGCTGTGCTAAATAAAAACGATTTTTCAGAAGTGTCCCATCTCGAAGAGCAGAAGATTCAGCCACTTACACCACTTGAATTACACGCCGAACTTGAAGCTGAGATTGAAGCGTATCAAATCGAAATTGTAATTCGGCAGCAACAGTTGGAGACAATATCGATCGAAAACAAGTCGAATTTGACAGACTACTACCTTTAGGTAAACGATATAACGGTGATGAGAGCCAGAGATGCGTGCCAGTTCTCAGCTTCTCTGGCTGAAAATCAAACAGCTATAGCAGGTGTCTCTGAACCGCATCCTAGTTGCAGTTAGGGCGTATCTATTATTCTACCAAGAAGTACTTCTTCTAATAGATGACTTGCTCAGAGGGAAAGGGATAATGCTGAAGGGTTTATTTTTCTCATCACTGATTAGGAAACTATTAGATGAAAAGTGTTTTACTAGGGAATCAAGGATTGGAAGTTTCAAGGATCGGACTTGGTTGTATGGGAATGTCTGAGTTTTACAGTGGTCGTGATGAAATTGAGGCGATCGCTACTATCCACCGTGCATTAGAACTTGGTGTAAATTTCCTCGACACTGCTGATATGTATGGCCCGTTTACCAACGAGCAATTAGTAGGCAAACCAATTATTGATCGTCGAGACAAAGTAGTATTAGCAACCAAGTTTGGTAATGTCCGCACTGAAGACGGCGGTTGGAAGGGCGTTAGTGGCAGGCCAGAATATGTCCATCAATCTTGTGATGCTTCACTTAAACGGCTGGGAATTGAGACAATTGACCTCTATTATCAACATCGGGTTGATCCTAATGTGCCAATAGAAGATACCGTAGGAGCAATGGCAGAGTTAGTCAAACTTGGTAAAGTGCGCTATCTAGGACTTTCCGAAGCTGCTCCGGCGACAATTCGACGGGCGCAAGCAACCCACCCAATTACTGCACTTCAAACAGAGTATTCTTTGTGGAGCCGCGACCCAGAAGATGAAATTTTATCTACTGTACGAGAGCTAGGAATTGGTTTTGTGGCTTACAGTCCGCTTGGTCGTGGGTTTTTATCGGGAGCCATCACTCGTCCTGAAGACCTTGCACCAGATGATACCCGCAGAAATCATCCTCGTTTTCAAGGGGAGAATTTTTTACTAAATCTGCAATTAGTGGAAAAAGTCAAGGAAATTGCTGAACAAAAGCAAGTCACACCTAGCCAACTTGCTCTCTTATGGCTATTAGCTCAAGGTGAAGATATTATCCCAATTCCTGGTACAAAGCGACGCACCTATTTGGAGGAAAATATTGCAGCTACTTCCATGACTCTTACTTCAGATGAACTCGCTCAAATTGAAGCAGTTGCACCAAAAGGGATTACCGCAGGCTTACGCTACCCTGATATGAGTACTGTTAATCATTAAGTTAGTTACCGAACTGGCAAGTATTCATTCCCAGTTCAAATAAGTTACCTGAGACAGCAAGAAACCCACCACTCACCCGATAAGGGAGCGTGAGATTAATTGCGCGTGAGTTTACGAGTCCACGGCTTCAAGCCGTGGGATAAGTTACCAAGCTACTGGTTCACCAAGATGGAAAAACCCACCACTGGGGCCATCATTTGGCAAAATCGCTAATTCAACACCAGTTTTCGCACCTAATGCGATGTCCATCATTGCACCTTCACCACCTAATTCCGTTTTTACCCAACCCGGATGAGCGCTATTAATCT
>CAXUOL010000687.1:0-4056 GCA_964252435.1 uncultured Nostoc sp. | reverse complement strand
CTCTTTCTTAATTTCTTATTTCTTCTCTTCTCTACGAGAGGCTGCGCCAACGAGAGGCTTCGCGTTGGCGAAGCCTCTCGCAGAGAAGGCGTACTTGGCGTACTTGGCGGTTCGTTCTTTATTTCTTGTACTATGGGCGCATCTTCATACAGAATTGGTATAACAGTGAAAATGATGTAGGCACAATTTCGGAATTGTGCCTAGTACAATGTCTAACCTAGTAATGAAAAGTTTGTAGTAAGCACTTTAGTGCTTAGAAAATTAAAGACTAAAGTCCTTACTACAAACTTGTTGACCTTACTAATTTAAACTTAACAGACCCTTAGCAAGGATTTTGGGAAACGCAAAATTAATTAAAACTACAGCGTCAGCCTTTATACCTGATTATTTTCTCCCTATATCTAACTGTACTTGCAATCCATCATTGTCACTGCCTGACTGAGCCGGTGTTAAGAAAACTGAAGTGTCTGGCTGTGATAATGATTCGTTAAAGCGGATTTGGGCTGGAGTTTTATTTTCTCTTCTATTATTGTTGGAAAGACTTGCTGGATTAGGTTGCTCAAAAAAACTTCTAAAGTCATCTTGGGCTGTTTTCCGATCGATTCCAAGTAGAGAATCACCAGTTAATCTGTATTGTCCAGGATTTGAGTTTGATGCTGGTGATTGAGCGTAGACTTGGCTGCCTAAGCTTGCAAAGGCTGCCGTAATCCCCAAGAAAGCAATAATTTTGGCGTTCATTTGTTTAATCCAAATTATTTTTAATATTGCTTGTCTGTTATTCTCTGGGAAAAATATTTTGATTAACTCTATCGTTAGGTTCAACTATAATAATTTTATTGCGTATATACTTAGCCTGTCAATAATTTTTGCTGTTTTAGGCATTAACAAGCTATAGCTTTGGCATCTCTTTGGAAGTTGGATTATCTGGTTCAGTTTCTTTGCGATCGCAGTTAAGTTCGTTGAGATATGCCAGCATTAAATTAAGGATATTTAACACTCGCAGTAGAGCGATGCCTACGGCGGGCTACGCCAACGCACTCAGCACAGAAAGCGCTAAAATTGCGTCAGCGTAGCCCATCGTAGACGTTGCTAACAAACAGGCGCTTTCTCACTACCAGCGATACCAATCTAGATAAGCTGTTGTGCTTTTAATTTGCACTTTGAGGCAGCAGAGGAGCAGAGGGGCAGAGAGGCAGAGGAGAGGGTTTGCAGGTTTTATCTAAAAGATGATAATGCAACTTGTAGGCGCGATAGCTTATTCAGTATGCCTTTAAGTATCAAGCAATCGGCGATGTCTTGCAGTTCCTCAAACGCAGCACCGAAGCCTTAGAGCGCTACGAAGCAGCATTGGCATTCTACCGCGACATTGGCGATCGCTTGGGTGAAGCTAATACTTTACAAGCAATTGGCATCTTGCAAGAAAATTTAACTTTGGGTTTAGAGTATTGTCAAGTAGCATTAGAACTGTATACCCAAATTGGTACTAAGTATAGCCAAAGTCGTAATTTGATTTACTTCACATCTAAAATTCTCTTAAAACTGGGACGGCAAAAAGAGGTTGTAGATGCGCTCAATCGCGCTATTGACCTTGCTAGAGAGATTCCATATCAAAACTTTGTAGAAGATGCGACAGCTAAACTCCAAGAAATCCAAGAAAATCATGGTTTTCATTAACAAAATTATGAGTTTCATTAACAAAATCATGGTTTTCATTAACAAAATTATGGTTTTCATTAACAAACTCACGAGTTTCGTTAACAAACTCACGAGTTTCGTTAACAAAATCATGATTTTTGCGCTAAATACTGAATTAATAGTTTTATTAGATACTAATTTCTGAGGATTTTACTGAACTAAGATCCAGCTTTAGTGAGGCAAACTAGCTCTAAAGCAGAATAAAAAGGATACATTTATGTCTCGTCAAAAACGTACATACCGCGTTCTCGAAAAAGCTGAATTAAGAACAGCGGGACTTAAAGCCATCGATCCTACTATGGATTTTGGCGATGGGCGCAACTTAGAAAGTATGACACAATTAATTGAGCAATACCGTACCAAGATAGATGCTTATAATACTGCTCTAGCCACCATCGACTCTTCTAAAACTGAGATGGACGAATTGGACAAAAATTTAAGCAATCTAACTGAGAAAATGCTCATTGGAGTTGCTTTTAAATACGGTAAAGATAGCCGTGAATATGAGATGGCGGGTGGTGTTCGCAAAAGCGATCGCATCCGTAAAAGCACAGCAACACGCTTGAAAGCGACTTTAGAGGAAGCAACTACTAAGAGTACTACAACTGCATAAAAGCGCCTCAGACTTAAGTCTGCACTATTGAAACAAAGCCTATTTTTAGCAGGTTTTTAGGCACGAACAGGAATTATGCAAAGTAGAACAAGAACTGCTAATCGCTGTCATGCTTGAATTTTACATTGTTCTGTTGTCTAAAACAGCAAAAAAGGCAAAATTTAAGTGATTTTTTATGCTGTGCATTTTACTTTAGTCATCAGAAACTTTACCTAACTCTATTGATATAAATATAAGTAAAGTCGGTAAAATTCGTGAGGTTTAACAGATAGAAATTAACTAAAATTGGCTTTAAATAAGAGTCAATATCTGTTAAACCAAACAAATTTGTAATAACCGCTCGATTGTTTATAAGCAATTATTGCTCAACATAACTTTATCTACTGATGAGCAACTTGAATAATCAAAGACTCAAACTTAAACTTAATCAATTGCATTTAGTTCCATATCTAGCAATTGGTTCTCTGATTTTTTATTTAAATTCTAATCTAGATTTAAACTACATAGTTAAAGGATATTTAGTCTTAATGGAATCTCAGCTATGTATAATCGTTATTTATTTTTTGACAGCAAAAGTCACTAGCAAACCACATAAATAATCAAAAAGCGACAGAATTTTTGTTTGTATTGTATGCCAACAAATATTAATTAGAGTTAATTAAAGAAGGAAATACCATGAAGACTAAATCTACAGCAATTCTGCTTTGCTTTTTTGGCGGAGGGCTGGGAATTCACAAATTTTATTTAGGAGAAAATGTAGCAGGAATTTTGTACTTATTGTTTTGCTGGACTTGTATTCCAGCTTTAATAGCCTTTGTTGAGTTCTTCGGACTAATTATAATGTCAGATACCGAATTCAATACAAAATATAATAAAGGTCTAGCAAGCGCAAGTGGGGCAGTATCTGCTAAAGATGCAACCAGTGCCTTAGCTGATTTAAAAACTCTTTTTGATTCTGGGATAATTACCGCAGAAGAGTATGAAGAAAAGCGGCAAAAACTTCTGAAATCCTTGTAAATAAAAATCATCAGTCGATTTACTGTGTCACAATCTAAATTTTGGTTTCAACAAACTCCTGCTTGGGTGTGGTTATCATTAATTCCGACATTGGGGGGATTTGCGATTGTCTATGCAGGTTATAAATCCAAGACTAAAACTTGGGTTGTCATCGGGATTAGCATCTCTACTTTAGCTTTAGCTTTATCGGCAAATAGTTTAGCCTTTGCAATCTGGATGGCTCAAATTGGTGTTGCTTTTTATCTTAAAAAATATTATTTAGTCAAAACATATCCGAAGAATTTACCAATTCCTGAAGAACAAGAGTTAGCAAAGTTAGTTGCAAATACTCGTGAGAAAGTAGATATTAATGAATGCTCTAAACATGAACTAGTTAATTATTTAGGGCTACCGATAGTTTATGCAAATAACATCGAATCTTTGATGAATGAGGGATATGTTTTCACTCATGTAGAAGAGTTAATCGAAATAGCCGGAATTCCCGAAAAGCAGGTAGCTCGAATTACACCACTGATTACTTTTAGCTACAACTACAAAAAAGAAGCTGATTTTTCTTGGAAACGATTAAACACGTATTCAACTGATGAATTGATTACCTGTGGATTGGATAGAGCGATCGCAGAACAAATTGTTGCCGAAAGGCAGCAACGAGGTGAGTATAAATCATTGATTGATGTGAAGCAGCGCACTGGATTACCGTTCAATACCTATCGTCATATAGCTTAGAGGAT
>CAXUOL010000686.1:0-4071 GCA_964252435.1 uncultured Nostoc sp. | reverse complement strand
GTTTCAATCCCCGTCCAACACCTTCAACCCCTACACCCTTAAACCCTTACACCCCTAATGAAAATTTTGACCTAGAAAATGCTGGTAGCTAGATAGGTTGTAAAATTTGTGAGCGATGTTTAGGACAGGCTGTACTTACGCCAACTACCATAGCAAACAAAATTACTCTGGTAATTCACCAAATCTTTCCCGATAGCGAGCAAGCATGGACTCCATTTGGGCAAGTTGCTGCTCGGCTTGTTGACGCTGTTGCTGTTCTTGATTGGCAAATCAAAGATTTTTACATCGTTCGCAATCTACGACTGGTGACATAAATTTGAGCAGCGCAGTTTAAAACTTTTTCAACTTGTTTCGGTGCTTTGATTTCAGTAAATAGTTGAATCGCTCGATCAAAATTTATTTGACTTTCATCAGGCTTTGACATCTTTTGATTAGTTAAACCCAATTGAAAATAAGCTTCAGCCAGATCGCATTTAGCACCTATTTTATCCAAAAGTTCGATTGCTTCTATATGATTAGCAAGAGCGAATGCAAAATCTGTTTGTTGTCGATGGATTTCTGCTAAACCATTGAGTGTTTTTGCTTTTACCTGCATATAATGACTTTCTTCAGCAAAAGTCAAAGCTTGGTGGAATATCTGATTTGCGTGGGAAAATTCGCCCAAATTGACGTAGGTTTGAGCTAAAATTTGCATGAAATAGACAAATCTTCCAGTTTGTTCCACCATTTTTTCCTTCGTAATATTTTGATACGCTACATCTGCTAATTGATATGAGGCATCACGCAAACCTAAATAAGAATATACTAAAGCTAAACAGACTGAAGCTTTCTCTGCCCAGCGATGATGCTCGGTATTTTGAGCTAAGTAAATTACTTGTTGAAATAACTTTGCGGCTGCCTCTAGTTCCCACAAATCTATTTGATAAAGACCAATACTTAATAAAGAATCTACCTCTAGCATCCTCAAATAGTAAACTGTATGTTTATTTTCTGGCTGAGGTACAAGTGATTTGAGTGCTTGCGTAGCTAAAGTAATAGTCTTTTCTTGACAAGCGATCGCTTGACTAATTTTACCTGTTATCCAATACAAATCACCTAATATATTGTAAAGTTCGCTGAGACTTTGGTCATCTTCCAGATTGTTAACAACTCGCTCAATTGCCGCAAGTATCGGTTGAATTAAACCCATTCGATACAACGTACTACCAAGAGGTAAAAATTGCTGCCATTGATTATTTCGGCTTTTTAAAATGACCTTGCCTGCTAACTCAAATTCATTAATATCTATGTAGTGATAATATGCTTCTAAAGCTTGCAAAGCATCCTTAAAGGTTTCAATTTGTTTAACACTAGTTGTCCAAAATTCTGCGGCTTTGTGGTTAGCAATTTCCCATTCATTGCTGGGGCGTAAACGTGCGTAGGCGTAGCCAGTCGTAGACATCGCTTCTTTCCGAATCACCGGATGCAACCAGTATTCACCTTTATCGCACTCTACCAAAGACCGATTTCTCAAGGAGGTGATGATTTGGCGATGTTGATCGGGTGGGACATCCCAAAGTAAACAAAACAATCCTTGAGATGGAATGGTGGGTATATCTTGGTAACGATAACATCCCAAACGGCAAAGTAAGCGATAAGCTTGGGGATCGAGGGCTTGCAGACGATTGATTTGACTAACCGCTAAATTTTTTAAGTCGGTTACTGCTAACGGATCGGCATGATTTTCTTGCCAGTAAAGAACCATGTCACCGTCAAAATCCTCCTGAATCGAACCACAGAGAATTCCCATTGCTTTAGCATTACCGCCATAAGTGCGATGCATAATTTGCAAAGTTGGTGAGTCGATAGTTAACCCACGGTTGCTAAAAAACTTTTGCCATGCGTTTTTATCCAAGCCAGGAAGCCGATAGTGATTCAGATTTAGCCCAGGTTCACAAAGGCGATCGCGACTAGTAATCAAAGTCACAGATTGCACCCTGGCATCAGCTAAAATCCGCAATAGTTCTACATAGTTGCGGTGAGAAGCAATCAACCTACCTTGTTGATCCAATGCAGGTTCGAGATTGTCAATTAACACCCCAATTCGCCGATTGTGGAGTTGGCGCTTGAGTCGTCCCAATGTAACCCCAAATTCTACCCCAGGTTCTTGCTCAAAGTCTTGTTTGAGCCATTCCTCTACTACTCGTTCGGCGGGGGTGATATTCTGTGTTTCCTTCGCCATCAATAGTTCTAAAACCAACTCAAACCTCTGATGGAGATATTGCTGCGCTAGAGTGGTTTTGCCTAAACCTCCCTCACCTTGGATAACAATGACTTTTGAGCCTTGATTTACCAAAGTATTCAGCTGAGCGATCGCTTCTGTTCGTCCAATAAAATTGGTATCCTCTAATTTTGGGGTGGTTTGGGGCGATCGCGAGTAATCAATCAGACTGGATATCGCAGTACTTTTTCTCAAAACTCGCTCCAAAGTAGCGCGACAATTACTTTTGGTTATCTTTTCTCGCAATACTTTAGAAAGCAACTTCCATAACTGAGAACCAGCATCCTTGGCGTGTCCTTCCGTACAACCATAAGAATGAGCGATATCCAAGTATTTTCTACCCAACCAAACTTGCACAAGAATCACTTTTTGCAAATCGCTCAATCGTTCCCCAGTCTGAGGAGGAATTATGGCGTCTAACCATGCTAATGCTGCTTCAGCGTCCATTGTGTAACGACAAGGGTAGTTCAGATTTTAAGGACAACTATAAATCACTCTACAGTTATATTGCTGGAGTTTTCGGATAAGATTCTGTGAATCCGACTTTTTCCCCGACTTTTCCGAATAAAGCCTTCTCGTCTAATAGAATAAAAATCATTAGGTAACATCAGCACCATCATTACTTATGGTGAAATCAGACCCCCGTCAATTGCCTAGTAGTGCTGAACTTCCTTGTTCAGACGATACCCCTGTGGATAATGAAGACCAGAATTTTATTCCCAACCTGCTTCTTTTCTTGCTGCAATACATTTGGGCAAACCGTAATGACTGGTTTTTCAGTGTGGATATGGGCGTTTACCATACCACAGGGGTTAGTCCACTTGTGCCGATTGTACCAGACGGATTTTTGAGCTTAGGTGTAGAACGCCGTAAGGCGGATAAATCCCGTACAAGCTATGTTGTTTGGGAAGAAAATAACATAGTGCCTATCCTGGCTTTAGAAATTGTCTCCTTAACTCCGGGTGGAGAATATGACAAAAAATTAGACATTTATGCCAAGTTAAGGGTACTGTACTACATTATTTATAATCCAGAGTATTGGCAACGCGATCGCCATCAACCTTTTGAAGTTTATCGCTTAGTAGATGGTAGCTATCAATTGCAAATTGGTGAACCTTTTTGGATGCCAGAAATTGGTTTGGGAATTGGTAGAGGGCAATACATATCTGGTAATATCCAGCGTCAGGTTTTGTATTGGTATGACCAACAAGGAAATCATTATCAAACTCCAGAAGAAGTTGAGCAGCAAACTCGCCAGCAGTTAGAATCAGTGCAAAAGCAACTTGAGCGTTATCGTCAGCAATTTGGAGAACTGCCAGAAGCGTAAGGGAGCGATTGCTCATATTTGTTATTAACAATAGATTAGCCCTCATCCTAAATTTCTAGGTGAGGGCTAATATAGCTATTTTCTTACTTACCTCTAAATAAATACCTTCTAAGACTCTTTTCTATCGTGAACCCAGAAACGAAAAACCACCTCAGCAAAAATTCTAATTTTTCTAGATAAGTCGTAAAGACAATATGAACATGTGTTAAAAGCTTAAAAACCACATCATTCTTTTTTATAGCTAAAATCTTTGTTTTGATCTGATTAGCTCATCCTCAATATCAAATCAGCACAATTTAAATCCGACTTTTTCCTTGACGCTTCAAACTGCATCACATAAAACTGCCGACTTCAGCCGACTGACAAAAGGAAGTGCGATCGCTTATTTTTGTACGGTGTGTTATGCCGCTATCTTACGCACCCTTGTATATTGAAGCTTATTCCCTCACATCACAAACTAACCTTTTAAATAAAGACAGAGAAA
>CAXUOL010000685.1:0-4083 GCA_964252435.1 uncultured Nostoc sp. | reverse complement strand
TTTGAACTCGGAAGTTGAGCTTCTGAACTCGGAAGTTGAGCCTTTGAACTCGGAATCTTTAAAATTCTAAAAGAACAAGCAAAGATTTTGTTTCAAACAAATATAAAATTCAAGCTACATATCACCTTGACACCCCTACTCCTAACTCCTAACTCCTGTACAGACAAGGGTTAATCCCATCTTTACTCCTAACTCCTAACTCCTAACTCCTAACTTTCTTATGCACGCCCTATCGATTCCCACCTGGATTATTCATGTTTCTAGCGTTATTGAGTGGATTGTCGCCATTTGGTTAATCTGGACTTACGGCGAACTCACTAATAACCGCAGCTGGTGGGGATTATCCCTTGCCATGTTACCAGCTTTAGTCAGTGCGATGTGTGCCTGTACCTGGCATTATTTCGATAACGCCGAATCTCTGGAATGGCTGGTAACGCTTCAAGCTACCATGACTTTAGTTGGTAATTTTACACTTTGGGCAGCCGCGTATTTGATTTGGCGTTCTACCAAATCTGTTAACACTGTTGAACCAAAACCTATCAAATCAGAGCAATGATTTCTAAAGAAACCCTGTTTGCACTTTCACTGTTTCCCTATTTGGGTTTCTTGTGGTTTATCAGCCGCAGTCCGCAAATGCCGCGTTTGGCGCTGTATGGATTTTACGGCACTCTCGTTTTTGTTGCCATTACCATCCCGGCGGGGATTTATGCGGTATTGCATTATGGTAAGTCTTTGGCCAATGTAGATTGGTTGCACGGTGGTGCAGAACTATTTTTGACGCTTTCTAACATCTTGCTTGTGCTGGGTTTTGGGCAAGCTGTAAGGCAATTAAAAATGAAAAATGAAAAATAGTAAATTCAGCTATACATAGCGTTTTGATTGCAATGAGGAAGAGTTAAATGGACGTAATTCCAGCGATTGATTTACTAGAAGGCCATTGTGTGCGACTGTATCAAGGAGACTACGATCGCTCACAAGTTTTTAGCGAAAATCCTGCTGATGTTGCCAAACAGTGGGTAGATGAAGGTGCTACTAGATTGCATATAGTTGATTTAGACGGTGCTAAAGCAGGTAAAGTAGTAAACCTGGGGGCAATTGAAGCGATCGCTCAAGCGGTGTCAGTACCCATTGAAATTGGTGGAGGATTGCGCGATCGCACCAGCGTACAACAAGTATTTAATCTAGGCATACAGTGGGCAATTCTCGGAACCATCGCTGTAGAACAATCCCAGTTAGTGCAAGAACTCTGCCAAGAATTTCCCGAACAGATTATTATCGGTATTGATGCCCGTAACGGCAAAGTAGCAACTCGCGGCTGGTTAGAAACCTCGGAAGTTTTAGCAACTCAACTGGCTGTACAAATGCAAGAATTGGGCGCAGCCGCCATAATTTACACAGATATCCACCGAGATGGTACACTTACAGGCCCAAATTTAGAAGCTTTGCGAGAACTTGCAGCCGCAATTTCCATCCCGATAATTGCCTCTGGCGGGGTAAGTTCTGTCACCGACTTGTTGAGTTTGTTAGCGTTAGAACCTCAAGGCGTGACTGGCGTAATTGTCGGACGTGCTTTGTATACTGGGGATATTTTACTCAAAGAAGCATTACGAGCGATCGGTCCTGGGCGAATTCAGGATATTCCACCGAATCTCGGTTTTTCTACCTTTGCTTGAGATTTTCTGTCTTTGCGTAAGTTCCCAAATGCAGTCTATTTGTAGCCAGGAGTTTTGTTGGGCGTTGCTAATTAAATGTATGAATCTTGGAATGGCTAGTGGTCTATCGCATTAATTCTACTGGGTTAAGAAAACGAACCGCATTCGCGCAGCGTCTCGTTAGAGAAGAACGCAAAGAGCGCAAAGTTAAGAGGTGAATCAGTTCGTAGTAAGGACTTTAGTCCTGAATTTTTAAGCACTGAAGTGCTTACTACAAACCCATAATATTTAATGGGACAGACCACTAGTCTAAAAAATGTCATATTACTTATTATCCCTCCACATTTAGGAGGTTCCCATGACCGAAAACGAAAAGGATACAAGCCGCTAAATTTATTTATGGAGAAGCAAAAAAATGTATAACGAGTGGCACAGCCCAAGAAATACGAAGTCCGTTTACAGAGTAACTAAATTTATTTATGGGGATCAATAATGCAAGAATTTTGAATGCGTGAATTTTGAATTCGGAGCGAAGCGACGTGACCTCAGCACAGACACCATTAGGCATTGAATCAACCCTACCAGACCACACGCAGCTACCAGAATCTGACGGGACTTTTGTGAAAAACTTGCAAGAACATCCTCAAAGTTTATTACTGACAGATTCTATTGAGCCAATCTTGCAGAAACTGCATCCCAATGGACAATATTGCATTGGTCAAGATAGCGGCATCTATTGGCGCATGACTGAACCACCAGAAAGAGGAGCAGAAGCCCCAGATTGGTTTTATGTGCCAAATGTACCACCAACTTTAAATGGTCAAGTCCGCCGTTCTTATGTGCTATGGCAAGAATACGTTGCACCTCTGATTGTGTTGGAATTTGTCTCAGGGGATGGTTCAGAAGAGCTGGACAAAACACCCATTACAGGAAAATTTTGGGTTTATGAGCAAGCAATTAGAGTTCCCTTCTATGGCATTTATGAAGTGAAAAAAGCCAGTGTCCAGGCATATCAATTGCTTAGGGGTGAATATCAGCTAATACCTGCCAATGAACGCGGACATTATCCTATTGAACCGATGGGTGTAGAATTGGGGATTTGGCAAGGCCGCTATCAAAATCTAGAATTACCCTGGTTACGCTGGTGGGATAATCAGGGTAATTTGCTACAAACAGGATGGGAGCGATCGCAACGCTTGGCTGCTAAACTGAGAGAATTAAATATTAACCCCGACGAGTTAGTTTAACTATTTTGGCAACTACCTTTAGATAGATAAAGTAAACACTACGCGGTTTCTCATTATAAATACTTTGCTAGTAGTGAAAAAATTTACATCTCATCTTGAATTTATTTTGTCAAGGTGTAATCCCTTGTCTGGTCTAATAAATCAGCAAGGCTTTCTCTGGACTGAATTTATATTCATGCTTTCAGTAGATGCAGTTATAACTTTGCACATGTAATGATATATATGTTCTCAAACAATAAATAGTTGCTGTTGTTCAGATAAAAAATTAGATTTTATCAGACTCTAGTAACTTTGGTTTTTAGCCAATTGTTTGATGTTTTGAGAAGGTAACACAATGAATAAAATCATAAAACGCGCACTTTTACCCAGCCTCATGGCAGCAAGTTTAGCTGGTGTCACCTTAGTTCCCGCTAAACCCGCTGCTGCTGATGACCAAGTACTAAGAGATGCAGGTATTGGGGCTGTTACCAATGTTGTAACCGGAGCAGTTAGGGGACGTCGTAATGTATTAAGAAATGCTGTTAGGGGTGGTGTCACTGGCGCAGCTGTCAATGGTGCAAATGGTCTGAGAAACACTCACAATCGCCGTCACCGGAACGCTGCTCAAGATGTAGGAGTCGGTGCAGGGGCTAGCGCATTGACTGGTGTAATTACTGGCGATAGCAAAGACACCCTTGGCAATGCTGTTGATGGTGCTGCTGTAGGTGGAGCAATCCATCTGCTAACCAAATAAATAATTTGTAAATTCATCAGCTAAAATACTTCCCAATTGCTAACGGGTTGCACTTGTAAACATTACGAACTTATCCCTCCCCTTATTGGATGAGGAAATGCAACCCCTTTCCCTACTAGCGAAAGGGGTTGGTGGGTTAGATTTATATTGGGATATATGCCACCATCAGGTTCAGATGACTTTAAACTTAATAGTAATCCCTAGCCCTTCAACGCCTTTCTAAAGTTTCGACGATAAGATTGATTTGTAATAAACAAAGCTGGCCATAGCAAAGATAAACCAATCCGATTGGTCAAAGTTGGATTAAAATTAGTCCGTCCAAACCCATTCCAAAACTTCCAAACGCCGCCACCGTAAACCACTATCAAGACAAAAATAATAAAGTTACCCATTCCTATCAACTCCGTTAGTAACTGACAGAATTTAAGTTAAGTTTTACCACACGAGGTAA
>CAXUOL010000684.1:0-4087 GCA_964252435.1 uncultured Nostoc sp. | reverse complement strand
GATTTCTTGTTTCCCCCCTTTACAAGGGGGGATTAAGAGGGGTAATTTGATTTGTGTATACACGCTTTTTTAAGGGGAGTTATACCAATTCTCCAAAAAGAAGCAACAGATATAAATCACGAAAGTCTTACTGCATGTAAGTTTCTTAATTGCGAATTGCGAATTGGTATTAGAGGGGATCAACAAATATTTAATACTCGTCAGGCATCCTCTGATAAATCAACCATTTTAAAAAAGCGAAATGGCATTTTATTTGCAAAAAACACCAAAATCAGAAAGCGAACTGGGGTTTGAGTAAGTCAAATGGCATTTTGAGAAAGCAAAAGCTTATTTTACTTGCGGAAAACACCGAAATGAGAAAGCAAACTGGGGTTTGAGTAAGTCAAAGCTTCTTTTACTTGCGGAAAACACCGAAATGAGAAAGCAAACTGGGGTTTGAGTAAGTCAAAGCTTCTTTTACTTGCGGAAAACACCGAAATGAGAAAGCAAACTGGGGTTTGAGTAAGTCAAAGCTTCTTTTGAGTAAGTAATTGCGGATTTTGCTTATTGAATTTAGTCAAAATATGAAGTTTAGATAAAATTTTTGAAAAAATTACTGATAAATTTTGCTCCGTCAGATTTTAATTCAATAAGTAGTAAAAAACAAAGTCCCCGGCTTTTTAGAAAAGCCGGGGATTTTTTTGGGGCAATCCCCTATAAAGTTTCCGTTATTCGGATGTAGAGCGATCGCTAGAGTTATCGAGAACTCGGCGCAAGTTATCCATTAATTCCGATTTAACCCAATCGGTAGGGTCTAGGCAAATGAAGCGCCTAGAACGTGCTGAAGTGTTTCCATTAATTCCGATTTAACCCAATCGGTAGGGAGTTCGTCTAGGAGCCTTTGCCCCGTAAGGCTTTCAAGCACCAAATCGACACCACTCTAAAAAACATTATATATGTTGTGTGAAATTGAACAACACGCATACCTCAAATCCTTACCCAGTCAGCAATCGACACCACTCAACGAAAAATATAGAGTTTCGGCGATTTGGCGAGTGGTGTCGATGAACATTTAAAACTCTTATCCTCTTTGTACTCAATTACACTAATTGCTTTACCTGTGATTTCGCTAATTTATCAGGTGCGATCGCTCCATTTTCTGTAATGATGGCTGTAATCAACTCAGCTGGAGTCACATCAAAAGCTGGGTTGTAAAAATCTACGCCTTCAGGTGTGAGAATAGTATCCCCCACTTGATATATTTCTGTTGGATCGCGTTCCTCAATGGGAATTTTACTACCATCAGCTAATTCAAAATCAACGGTGGAAAGGGGTGCAGCGACAAAGAAGGGGATATTATGGGCTTTAGCTGCGATCGCAACACCATAAGTACCAATTTTATTGGCAGTGTCACCATTAGCAGCAATGCGATCGGCACCCACAACTACAGCATGAATCAAACCCTGTTTCATGCAATGGGCTGCCATATTATCAGTAATTAATGTAACTGGAATCCCTTCTTGTACACATTCCCAAGTGGTGAGTTTTGCGCCTTGTAAGCGGGGACGGGTTTCGTCGGCAAATAAACGTTCTAAACGTCCTTCTCTCCATGCAGAACGCACCACACCTAAAGCAGTACCATAACCAGCAGTAGCTAGCGCCCCAGCGTTGCAGTGAGTAAGCAGCGTCAGCTTTTCTGGGGTAGTGGGCAAGACTGCTAAACCATTGTCGCCGATCGCTTGACAGGTTTGCAAATCTTCAGCGTTGATTGCTTGGGCTGTTTGCAAAAGGATTTGCTTGATCTCTTCCACTGTTCCCAGCGTTTCGTAGGCAGTTTTCATCATCCGGCTAATTGCCCAAAATAAATTTACTGCCGTCGGACGAGTAGAACGCAACAACTGGGCTACTTTATCTAAGTTATCTAAAAATTCGTGGCGATCGCTTGTTTCAATTTCCCTTGCACCAAGATACATTCCATAAGCCGCAGCCACACCAATCGCAGGCGCACCTCGGACAATCATAGTTTTAATCGCCTGTGCCATATCTTCACTGCGGTGGATTTCTACAAATGTATATTCGTTGGGTAAGCGAGTTTGGTCAATTAGTGACACTGCGTCGTTATGCCAAATAACGGGATAAACCTGGTTTGTCAAATTTGTCATCATAAGAACTATCAAATAACCTGTTACTAATTTAAATTGTACGTTTACTCGTAATTATCTAGCGTTTATCACTCGCATTAAGTACACAAAACCATTATCTAACAAGAGCTTTAGTCTGTAAAAGTGTATCTCACCAGGACAGTCAACGCTATAATATTTGCCATTAGTTATTTGACAAAAAAATTGCTCCAAGTTATTCAAATTTTGAAGCTGTTCAGTTCTTTAAGCAAATGAAGCAAGAAAAGCGCTTCTTCAACAAAGTTGCATAATCGGAAAGTTTTGTTAAATTTGATGTAGCGATCGCACATTTATTTATTTCCGAGAAATCGCCGTAATTTCTCTTCAGTTCACGAAGGCGATCGCCTGAATACAATCTTCTTTTACTTAGTTAGTAAGCTGTTACGCATTTAATTAGTATAATTCTGACAATTCAGGTCATCTGGAAAAACCAACGCGAAACCTAACTCTTTAGTCCCTTTCCGAAGCAAAGAGGGGTTGGAGGACAGGTTCTTCCAAAATTACTGAATTGGTGTTTTAGGCAATCAAACTAAAATTGCCACTACTGAGAGTAATATCAGGATTCCCTAAACGAGCAAACTCAAACACACCTCCTGTACCTAGAACATTGCCATCCTGGTTATAGAATAGGCTGCCACTACTTTGGCTAAAGACAATACGCGCATTATTAGCGTTGACGAATTGATCGTCACTGACAACTGCAAAGTTAGTTAAAGCCTGTCCAGCAGTATTAGTAACAGCATTGAAGGTGGTTTTACTCAGCACAATCTGGTCTTGTCCTGCTTCAAACTCGGTGATGTAATCAACACCTAAGCTTGTGTTAAAAACTCCACTACTTTGGAACAGATATTTATCTTTCCCGGCTCCACCAGTGAGAATATCATCGCCCAGTTCTCCCCTGAGTAAGTCATCACCTGTTCCGCCAGTGAGAATATCATTACCATTACCTCCCTGGAGGGTGTCATTTCCTCCTAACCCTTGCAGTTGGTCATTTCCGTCACCGCCAATCAGAGTGTTATTCAGTGTATTACCAGTGAGACGGTCATTGCCTGTGCCACCCGTTGCATTTTCGATAACGTTGTTGGCAGAGAGAATGAGTTTAAGATTGCTATTAACCGTTTGTGAGGTGGTTACACCCAAATTTACGTTTACGGGAACTGTAGTACCGCTAAAGTCAATAGTATCAGTGCCACCTGTTGTAATTTCTGTAATTGTTTTGGTTCCCAAGGCAGTATTAGCTAGGAAAGAATAGGTATTATTCCCCGCACTACTGGGTGATGAAGAATCGTCATTAGTAATGGTTCCGGTGACGGCTGTTGTAGTGCCGATGGCGTAACCAGTGCCTGTTGCTAGAGTCAGGGCAACGGTTTCATTACTTTCAACAGCGATGTCTGCTGTCGGGTTAATGGTTAAGGTTTTTGTACTACTTCCGGCTGCAAAGGTAATTGTTCCGGTGGTAGCTGTAAAACTGGCTGCGCCTGTTTGGGTGTAGTCGGTGTTGAAGGTAGCTGTGCCAGTAATGCCATAGTTGACGGTTAAGGCATTGCTGGTGCTGCCAGTACGGGTGAAGCTGTAAACTAGGTTGGCGGTGCCGTCTTCAGTGACACTAGTGGGATTTGCTAAGGCAACACTGATGCTTGGGTCTGGATTCGTAATGTTGACTAACTGTAAAAAATAGTTGGTGTTGACGTTGTTAGAGTCTTGAGAAATTCCAACATAGTAATTTCCGGCTCCTAATGTTGCAGTCAATTGAGCATTGCGACTGGAACTAGCAAAATCAGAAGCAAGTTCATCTCCACTATCAATCAATCCATTATTGTTTTTGTCGTAATAGATTTTGGCATTGACATAGCTTTGAGTCACTCCACTCAAAATTAAATTAATATCATTTGTGCCTGTCAGGGAAAATTTGTAGTAATCAACTGGGT
>CAXUOL010000683.1:0-4089 GCA_964252435.1 uncultured Nostoc sp. | reverse complement strand
ATTGCACTGCAACTGTTCCAGCTTTATTATAAGTATTTATCCGAACTTGATATAACTCACACATACTATTATAATTGGAGCGTGTAAATATATAGTACATGTTTACTAAATATTTATGATAGATCGTTTTTGTAAATATTCTACAAACAAGACTGTGGCTTAGATTAAACTCAGCGCGATCGTTTATCGCTGCAAGTTAAGTTGAAGCAGCCAACCCAATATCTGACATTTTCTTAACGTTTGATTCCTTTAAACCGTTCTTGCGCGGCTTGAAATGCTTCTTGCATCACCAGCTGAATTTTTTGGGGATCGGGTTTTTTTCCTCCCATTAAATCACCAAAGTAAACGCAGGCTGCTTCGCCTAGTGCCCAAGTATAGGCAGCTGCCCAAGAGGCGGCGATCGCACTCCCAAAACCTGGTATAAATTTAATTAACTCCCGCGCAATGGCCTGTGCTAAAAAACCACCTGCGATCGCACTCACAACGCCTCCCGCCTGAGATGGCGTAACTGTCTGTCCATATAATTTACCCAACAAACTCACCATTGATACTTGCAAGGCAGTGAGTACGGGCATTGTAGTAAATGGCAGAGGTACAGCGGCCAGAGTTGCAGACATAATCGCAAATGGCAAAATATAACGGCGTGCAGCATCCCGGTAAACGTTGCCAATTTGCTTCCCAGCTTCTTCTCGATCTAATAACTGATAAATCGCCTGGGCTTCTGCTTGCGGGAGTAGTTCTGCTAAGGAATCTCGTAGCGCTTCTAAGCCATAAAATACCGGAGTGTAGCCATCTTCTTCTAGGGTAAAGTCAATGAGTACAGAGCAGTTAGTTATTTCTGCGAAGGCTTGCTGTATTGCGGCAAATGCGCGGTTGACTTCCTGATAATCTGGTGGATAGGTGGGATGATCGACGGTATCGCCAGGATAAACCTCGTGCAAGCAGGTAACTACCAACAGACAGGGAATGTCTGGATACTTCTGGCGCAACTGTTGAGCAATTTGTCGTAGCGTGTCAGTTGCAAAATCATTGATTTTGACAGTCAAAAGCAGGATTCTGGCGGAACGAGTTTCCTGTTGTAAATCGCCAACTAACTCCTGAATAATTGTTTGAGTATCTTGTTTGACATCACCCAGCCCCACTGTATCAGTAAAAATTAGTAACGGCAGGTCATTGGATGGATAGGCATAGCGTTGGGTGTGTTGTGTGTGTGGGCGAAATCCTTGACCGACAATTTCGGCAGAAACTCCCGTTAATCCCCGCACAATAGAACTTTTTCCGGCTTGGGGTTTACCAATTAACAAGGCTTCTGTGGTTGGCAGTTCAGCTCGGATTTTCTCTAAAATCTCTGTAACCTGAGTGTCGCTCACACTAAACCATTCTACAACTGTCTGTGCCAGTTGTTCTACGGGTAGGAGTTGTGTTAGACGTGTTGTTGCTTTGTTCCACACACCAGCAATCTGATTTGTCCAGGAATTATCGACTGACTTGGTAATCGTTTTGTCGGTCGGTTCACTCAATTGCTGAGAATCAGTTGACGGTGAGTCAGAATCAAGTTGCTCAGTCATTCCTATGAAAACGGTAGATGGAATTCAAACGATATCCTGTCTATATTTATCCTACTGTCAAACTCGGTTTTTCTAAAGTCAATCTACTCATCGGTAAAGTATTTGTTTAGCTTTCTAAACAAATACTTTGCGGCGTGCAAACCCATAAATAAAGTGAGTTCGACGGTTGATAAAGCCTGAAAAAGATGACAGGTAGAGGAGAAAGCGGCAGTGAGGGAGATATTGCAGGTGTTGAGGGGTTGAAATCATGATTTTGAGGCTGTGGTTATTTGCTACTGCCGATACTCGCCTTACGGCACTAGAGCCAATGCCAGAAATTCAGGTTTATCAAGAGTTACAGGAAGTATAGCTGAAGTTAATTATATTTTTGACTTTGCCTGAAAAATAAGTAAGTATTAACACTAGTGATATTTAAAGGCAATGAAAGTCGAAAATGAAACGTCCAAATCGCCTTGCTTGGATGGGAGCGATCGCACTCGCTGCGATCGTTTTACTTAGTTTGTTCGCAGCTCCCAATAATACTAAAATTAACGCTGGCTCTACCTATAACCGCAACTCTGATGGCTATGGTGCTTGGTACGCTTTTATGCAACAACAGGGAATTTCTATTAAGCGCTGGCAAAAGCCTTTTAGTGATATTCAGCCAGAGAACAACCCAGTTACCTTGCTACAGGTAGGGGGCTATCCCAGAGAGGCGACACTGGATAGTCAAGAGCAGGAATGGGTAGAAAAAGGGAATACTTTGGTAATTTTGGGTGCGAAGGCGCGGGTTACAGAAGCGGAGTTTAGCACTATGCAAAAATCTCCTGAAGGTGATATTAAAATTGATACACGTAGACGATATAAAAAAGCTAACTCCCAGCAAGTTAATTTAGGCGATCGCTTTGGTGCTGTTGTCTGGAAAGAAAATTATAAAAAAGGAAAGGTGATTTTTTCTACTACTCCTTATTTAGCTGCTAACGCTTACCAAGATTATTTAAGTAATTTCAAGTATTTAGCTAGTTTGGTTACTGAAAAAAGTAACACAGTCTTTGTCGATGAATACATTCACGGCTATAAAGATGCTGATGTCAGGAAGAAAGAAAGCGAAGGAGATTTATCTAGCTTTTTTGCCAAAACTCCTTTACTTCCAATATTAATACAGGTAGGTATCCTGCTATTAGTGCTAGTTTGGGGGCAGAATCGCCGCTTTGGTAAGCCAGTAGCTTTAGATACACCAGTTGTAGATAATAGTGAGGCATACATCCAAGCTTTAGCCGGGGTGTTGCAGAAAGCTGATACCACCGACTTTGTTGTTGAAATGGTGGGTAAACAAGAACAACTACAACTTCAAAAAGCGTTGGGATTAGGACAAGTACTTTTAGAACGTCAAGCCTTGATCGATTTCTGGATGGAAAAAACAGGTGCAAGTGCAGCAGAACTAGATGCAGTTTTAAAGCTACAATCTCGCAAACAACCCATCAGTGAACGAGAGCTGTTAAGCTGGTTGGGGAAATGGCGAACCATTAGACTAATTCGTAATTCGTAATTCTTAATTCGTAATTTATTTTTGGGTTGGTTATTTATCAATAAAAAATATGAGTGAAACACATCCGATCTTAATTCGGCTTGGTCAAGGTCTTAATCAAGTAATTGTCGGGCAATCTAGCTTAATACAGCAACTTTTAGTAGCACTGCTAGCGGGTGGACACGTAATTTTAGAGGGAGTTCCCGGAACTGGGAAAACCCTATTAGTAAAAGTGTTAGCGCAGTTAATTCAAGGGGAGTTTCGCCGGATTCAATTAACACCTGATGTTTTACCTTCAGATATTACTGGTACAAATATTTTTGACTTGAATAGCCGCAATTTCACTTTGAAAAAGGGGCCAATATTTACCGAAGTACTGTTAGCGGACGAAATCAACCGTACTCCGCCCAAGACACAAGCGGCGCTGCTAGAAGCGATGGAAGAGATGCAGGTAACGCTGGATGGTGAAAGTTTGCCTTTACCAGATTTATTTTGGGTAATTGCGACGCAAAATCCCCTGGAATTTGAGGGTACTTATCCATTACCAGAAGCACAGTTAGACAGATTTTTATTTAAACTGGTGGTAGATTACCCCGATCAAGCTGCTGAAAAGCAAATGTTACTCAACCGTCAGGCGGGTTTTGCAGCACGACGTTTGGATATTAGCCGTTTGAAACCAATCGCAACAGTAGCCGACATTTTGCAAGCACGACAAGCAGTCAAAGAAGTTAAAGTATCAGAAGCGATCGTTGATTATTTGTTGGCGTTGGTGAGAATATCACGTCAATATCCTGATTTGACTTTGGGTGCATCACCTCGCGCTACCGGTGCTTGGTTGCAGACATCTCAAGCCCTAGCGTGGTTAGCAGGAAGGGATTTTGTAACGCCAGATGATGTAAAAGCAGTTGCATCACCGTTGCTACGTCATCGTCTCATATTGAAACCAGAAGCGATGCTGGATGGTTTACAAATGGATGCGGTAATTGCGTCGGTAATTAATCAAGTACCAGTTCC
>CAXUOL010000682.1:0-4090 GCA_964252435.1 uncultured Nostoc sp. | reverse complement strand
GAGCAGAGGGGCAGAGGAGCAGAGGAGCAGAGGAGCAGAGGAGCAGATAAGAATATTTTGTGTATCTTAATTACGAACTACGAATTACGAACTACGAATTAATATGATTCCTATTAGTGATAACATTCGTTGTCGAAGTAAGCCAATTATTAATTACTGGTTGATTGCCATTAACCTGGCTGTATTTTTATGGGAACTTCAATTAGATTTTAACGGTCAATTAGGTTATTTTGTCAATACTTGGGGTATGATTCCAGCGCAGATTAGTGGAGCAGTTACCAATGCTCTTTTTTTCAATTCTGCGGCTTGGATAGTTGTAATTTGGCGAGTATTTACCCTATTTTTTGGGATATTTATACACGGGAGTTTTAGTCAAATATTAGGAAATCTCCTATTTTTGTGGGTTTTTGGGAAAACTGTAGAAAATCTTCTAGGACACAGACGCTATCTAGGATTTTATCTGGCTGCTGGCGTGATGACAGGTATAATCCAAATTCTGGCTGAACCGAGTTTGACAGTTCCATTGATTGGGGCAAATAGTGCGATCGCAGCTATTTTAGGAGCATACGTTATGAAGTTTCCTAAAGCTAAAATTGACACTATTTTGCCATTAATAATCTTGTATATCCCCATCCAGCTACCAGCCTTTTTCTATATACTTTGGTGGTTTTTACAACAATTATTTTATGGTATTGGTAGTTTAAATATTCCTCCTGTTGGCGTAAATCAATCGGGTGTTGTCTTCTTAGGGCAGGTTGTGGGATTATTAATTGGTGCAGCTTTCATCAAATTGAAGAGATAAAGTTTATTTAGTTCTCTACTTATTTTTGTAGGGTAGGCACTATTAACCGACTAATGTCGAAAAGCTCAATTTTGAGATTTTTGCCAGTGCTTACCCTACAGTCATTCAAACTCATATATACCTTTTGGCTGAAATCTATATACTATTATTTTTGCTTAATAAATCAATAAGCAAATAATTACTGCAATATTTTATGTACCTTTTGATAGATTACATTTAATAGCTGAAAAATTCCTAGATAGAACTAGGGATACCTACTCTTCAAGTCGATATTGTTTAATATTAGTGGTGTAGAATATGCAAAATGTTGATAAAAATAACCTTCAACTCACTAATGAATTGGCAGTTTTGCGGCAGCGTGTAGCTGAGTTAGAGCAATCAGAGATATTTTATCAACAAAGGCAAACAACGCTTGAGGAACAATTAGCAGAACTAAAAAGAAAGCTGCCAGTAAAATTAGAAAATCCCCATATTAAAGTTAAGGAAACATCTGTACATCTCAATCTGCCAACAGATGTAGCAGTAATTTTACAGCAACTTCAACAAGAAATTGTAGAGCGACAGCAGTTAGAAGTAGTTATTAGAGAGAGTGAAGAACGGCTAAGGCTAGTTCTAGATGTATCCCAGATGGGCTTGTGGGATTGGAATATTGTTACCAATCAAGTCATCTGGTCAGAAAATTATCAACTGCTTTTTGGTCTATTTCCAAGTAGTTTTGATAGTCCTTATGAGACGTTTAAAAAGTGCGTTCATCCTGAAGATAGCCAATCTGTAATGCAAGCGATCGCTCACGCTTTGGCACAAAAGACTGACTACAATGATGAATTTCGTATAGTTCGCTCAGACCAAAGTACACATTGGATTTCTGCCAACGGAAAATTTATCTATAACGCTCAAGGGGAAGCGGTGCGAATGATCGGCGTTTGTATGGAAACTACTGTGTGTAAGCAGGCAAAAGAAAGTACTCGTGAACTCACAACACAAGTCCATGAACAGGCAAATATTTTAAATGCTATCCTTACCGCCTCAGTCGATCATATTTATATATTTAATCGCCAAGGTTGTTATCAGTATGTCAGCCGTGATGGAGCAACTTTACTAGGTTTAAAGCCCCAAGATATTGTCGGTAAAAGTTTGTCAGAAATGGATTTACCCGCAGACCTAATAACGCAAGTAGATAATCAACTACTTGCTGTGATGAAAACTGGGCAGCCGATAAAAGATGAGTGTAAATATGTTACTGCTGATGGCGTGCATTATTATGAATACATTCTCACACCATTAAGGAATTTAAACCAAACTATTGAAGGCGTAATTACTGTTGCTCGTGATATTACCGAACACAAACGGGCAGAAAAAATTTTACGTGAAAGTGAAGCGCGATTTCGGCGTTTGTTTGAATCTAATCTGATTGGGGTCGCTTCTTGGACTGTGAATGGCTTCATCATTGATGCCAATGATGCCTTTCTGCAACTAGCTGGCTACACTCGTGATCAGTTTGCTACTTTAGGTAGAATTAATTGGAAAGAACTTACTCCTGTTGAGTATAACGATTTAGATGATCGCGCTCTTTTGGAGGTGCAAAACACTGGAGTTTCCAAAATTTACGAGAAAGAATACATCCACCGCAACGGCAAGCGAGTACCGATTGTTTTGGGAATGGCCCTGCTGAATGACTCCCAAGAACATGGTGTTGCTTTTGTACTGGATATTACCGATCGCAAATTGGCTGAACAAGAATGCGATCGCTTACTCAACTGCGAAAAGACAGCACGACAACAAGCAGAAATCGCCAACACAGTTAAAGATGAATTTCTGGCGGTTCTCTCCCATGAACTGCGAACCCCACTCAACTCCATTCTGGGATGGTCGAAAATGCTGCGGACTCGCAAGTTTGATGAAAAAACTACTAACCACGCCTTAGAAACCATTGAACGCAACGCCAAGTTACAAACCCAGCTAATTGAAGATTTATTGGATGTGTCGCGCATCCTGCAAGGAAAATTAAACTTGAATATCTGTCCTGTCAGCTTAGTAATGGTAGTTGAAGCAGCACTAGAAACAGTACGACTAGCAGCACAAGCCAAGTCGATTCAAATTCAGACCGTATTTGATACCAATTTAGGACAAGTGATGGGCGACCCAAATCGGCTGCAACAAGTTGTGTGGAACTTGCTTTCTAATGCGGTAAAATTTACACCAACAGGAGGACGCGTAGAAATTCGACTCATGGAAGCTGGTAATCAGGCTCAAATTCAGGTCAGCGATACAGGTAAGGGAATTAGCCTAGACTTTTTGCCTTATGTGTTCGATTACTTTCGCCAAGCTGATGGCACAACTACACGCACATTTGGTGGACTAGGTTTAGGACTAGCGATCGTGCGTAAGGTTGTAGAAATGCATGGGGGAAATGTTCAAGCCGAAAGTCTTGGAGAAGGATTAGGTGCAACCTTCACTGTCGAGTTACCGCTTTTGCTCAGAAGCGAACAGGTTCGGGGTGAAGAGAATCAGTCTTCATATTCTGACTCTGAATCCTCGCTGCTTGCAGACACTCAAGTTTTGGTAGTGGACGATGAACTAGATATCCGCGATTTAATTACCTTTATTTTGCAAGACTACGGTGTGCAAGTAACCGCCGTATCATCAGCACAAGAAGCATTACAAGCACTATCTGAGTCGATACCAGATGTTTTAATTAGCGATATTGGAATGCCAAAAACAGACGGTTATATGCTGATGCGTGAAGTGCGATCGCGATCGCCAGGGCAAGGAGGAAACGTACCAGCGATCGCTCTGACGGCTTATGCAGGGGAAATGAATCAGCAGCAAGCATTAGCCGCAGGATTTCAAATGCATATCTCCAAACCAGTAGATCCAGATGCATTAGTGAAAGCGATCGCTGATTTGATTGAACCAAGTTAATACTAAATTGGCGTCCGTCGGCTGTCTATCACTTTCTTTAGTGTTGTACGATGTCTACTGCTTTCCTGCTAGACTCTGAATAGCCCCTTATGCTTTCAGAAATTATGGCATCTGTTGAGCAGATTATGAAAGAAGCCTTAACTTTGCCCAGTGCAGCGAGAGCATTGTTGGCAGAAAAGCTGGTTGAAAGTCTTGAATTTGATGTAGACGAAAGACTTCAAACACTGTGGACAGATGAAGCCAAGAAGCGTAGAGATGAAGTTCGTAGCGGTACAGTTTCACCCATTCCTGGAGAGGAAGCGTTAGCTAGATTGAGCCACTAGTAAACTCAGCGAATCCCTCACGAGATTCGCTGGTCTTCAAAAC
>CAXUOL010000681.1:0-4098 GCA_964252435.1 uncultured Nostoc sp. | reverse complement strand
CTAGAGGGTGTTTATAAGATTTACATTTGAATGCTAGGCTGTTTTAACAGAATTGAGAACGATCGGCAAACTCTGTAAAGAACCTTTAATAATTCTAGCGTAATCGTCACAATTGCGGGGAGTTTTGTAAACCTCACAATGAAGATGTGTGGTAATTACAGCGTTGGTGGGATAACAAAAGCTTCTGTGGCAAACAGGTGTTAGCTGAAGGGCTGTATTGTTTTTGAGAATTGCGGTTGATTCGCACAGAGGAATTTGTAGTTAGAAATGCTTTGGTGAAAAGTGCGATCTTTGTCCCAGAGAGATGAAGTTGCTGGCTGCTAAAAGTCAGGTTATTTCGTGTTTGGGATCGAAGGGCAGCGATCGCCAAGCCTGGTTTGTTTTGACTAGAATGGGGTGGGTATCTCTACAAAAATATTCAACTTACACAGAATTCTCAGAATGTAGAACTAGGTCAATCGATAATTATATGGTCTGCTGCCTAAATCCTAATTGCGAGAATCCCAAAAATCCTGACGGGGCAAATTTCTGCCTCAGTTGTGGCACAGAGTTGGTATCGCTATTGAGAAATCGTTACCGAATCATCACACCATTAGGGAGAGGAGGTTTTGCACGCACATATATCGCCGAAGATATAGACAAGCTAAATGAACGATGTGTTGTTAAGCAGCTGGTTCTAAGTCAATTTTATGGCAGTCAGGGTAGTCAGGCACATAAAAAAGCGACTGAGTTGTTTGAACGAGAAGCCAAACGTCTCAAAGAACTAGGAGAACATGTTCAAATTCCCAATTTGTATGCATATTTTAAAGAAGCTGAATATCTGTATTTAGTGCAGCAGTTTATCGAAGGGCAAAATCTGTTGCAAGAGTTAAAACAACAAGGGGTTTTTGATGAAGCCAAGATTCGAGATTTTTTAAATGATTTATTATCTCTACTGGTAGACATACATCAACAACAAGTAATTCACCGAGATATTAAACCAGAAAATATTATTCGCCGTCAAAATGATGGGAAATTAGTACTAATTGATTTTGGAGTGGCAAAGCAAAAGACGGAACCTACAAACACTACGATAGGGACAATTATTGGTTCATTAGGTTACGCACCGATTGAGCAAATGCAAACGGGTAAAGTTTTTCTGTCTAGTGATATTTATAGTTTAGGAATAACTTGCTTTCAACTGCTGACCAATATTTCTCCTTCGAGTTTGTGGATGAAACAAGGCTATGGTTGGACTTCTAATTGGCGGCAGCATTTAACGCAATCCATAAGTCAAGAATTAGAGATGATTCTTAATAAGTCACTACAAGAAAATCACGAACAGCGTTATCAATCTGCACAGGCTGTCTTACAAGACTTAAAGAAGTTGCCACCGCTAAGGCATACATTAGCTTCTACAGTTATTCCACCCACTCTGCCATCAAGATCGCAACCACAAAATCAACATAAATCAACTCGATATCTACCGCAATTCTCTAACAGTAGATTATTGTCTGGAGCAATAATAGCTGGATCGGGTAGTTCATTTTTAGCGATCGCACTTATAAGTTTTCTCGGAACGACTTGGATTAGCTCTGGATTGTGGATGCTAATTTTAGCAGGATTAGTCTTTATTCAATCGCGCCCAATTATAGAAAAAGCTTATTTAATTGTTATTGCTATCACCGCAAATTTACTCGTTGTCTTTCTTTTCAGAAATCTCCTAACTAATAATCTTCTCAAAGCTGGTTTAAATGGACTTTTGCTCGTAGGATTGCTAGTTATCCTGGCAGGTTTATTAACAATTATTATTGTGGGTGTGTCTGAAATAATAAACAAACTGATTTCTAAATATCTTTAATTTTTTGGTTTTGTTCAATTGTCATAAATCTCTTTATTTAAGATAAATTTTGTAAAATATTGGTAATTATCCATGACAAATAAAAAAGAAAACTTGAGACTGCTTATTTCTCTTGGTCTGGCTGGGGTAATGGTAGCAGCTATTTTATGGTTAATTAGCAAAGTTTCTTCTACTATCGTAACAACACCATCAAACCCGACGCAAACTTCATCTTCATTTACAAATAAGCCTTCACTAATGAATTTGGGTACAAGGATTTTGGTGAAAGTGCAAACATCCCCGGAAAAAGTAGATGGAGTTAAAGCTTTTGCTGAGAAAGATTTCAGTACAGCAGTTAAAAAATTTACTGATTCTCTGAAAAATAATCGCAACGATCCAGAAACTTTAATTTATTTAAACAATGCCAAAATAGCGCGAGATAATTCCGAAGTTATAAAAGTTGCGATCGTCGCACCAATTAGCTTCGATCCTAGTTTAGCAGAAGAGATTTTACGCGGTGTAGCTCAAGCTCAAAATGAAGTTAATACCCAAGGAGGAATTAATGGTAAAAAATTGCAAATTATAATTGCAAGTGCTGATAATAGAGAAGATTCTGCACGGCTAGATAATGAATTAGTTCAAGATAAAAGCCTTGTAGCTGCCGTGGGTGTTAGACGTAAAGCAGAAATATATAAAGACAAAGGTTTAGTTTTAGTCTTGCCCGTCGAGCTACCAAATCAAGCAGAAAATCCAGCAAAATTAGATAATAATACAGTAAATAATCAGGCTAATAGTTCTACAAGTAACTACTTGTTTCATGTAAATCCTTTATATAATAATTTGGTAGATACTCATTCTCGCTACATTGCTCGACAAGCAAGAAATGTTGCTATTTGTGGCGATGTTCGTAGTTCAAGAGATAATTCAACCTCTTCATCAAATCAGATACTTGTAGAACAGTACACTCAAGCTATCAAAAATTATGGCAGCAACGTTATTAGTACGCCTTGCAATTTAGCAGACAAAAATTTTGACCCTAAAGCTTTTGTGGATAAAGCCATAGAAACAGAAAATGCAAGTGGCTTTTTACTAATGCCTTCAATCAGAAATATCTACTTTGCCACCAAAGTAGCACAAGAGGTTAAAGGTAGAAAGCCACTGTTTGCTTCTGAAACTATGTACAGTGCTACAACTTTACAAAATGGCAAGGATCTCGAAGGAATGGTATTACCTGTGTATTGGCATCGTAATGCTAATAAAGATAACCCATTTGCAAAAAATGCCTTTCAGCTTTGGAATGCTCAAGTAAATCAGAGAACGGCGGGAGCTTATGATGCGCTCCAAGCAATTATTGCTGGCTTAAAAAAAGACAGTACCCGCGAAGGATTACAAAGGGTATTGTCTAATCCCAATTTTTCAACATCTGGAGCAACCGGAATGATTCAGTTTTCGCCTTCTGGTGAGCGTCAAGGAGAAGCAATGCTAGTCAAAATTGAGCGTTGTGAGTCTTGTTCTAGTGGAACTGGTTACGATTTTGCCCTCTTGAATAAGAAGTAGTTTTTTTGATGTTAATTTTCATTCCAAAGATATAGATTGTTTTCAAATAGGTAATCTATTCAATTTGAATGTCATAGTAAACTGCAAGATTTAATGGCAATCAAAAATTAAAGCGATCGCTCTAATTTTTCTCTAAGGAAAAGTTTTGTTTCTCTACCCAGAGTTGTGAACGCATCGCTCAAAAGAAAGATGGAATCTCCCTAACCTCTGTGTCAAACTTATATCAATAAGAATTACCGAACACTTTGCCAACGGAGAACACAGATGGTAGCTACATTAGATGATACGAAACGCAATGCTATTGCTGTAAAACTTGCAAGTATTAAAGCACTGCAACAGTTGGTGATCGAAAATGAACAATCGCTTTTGACGCAAGGGCTTGATGCCGAGATTGCCGATCGCATCCGAAATTTTATCAAAGACGATGAAAAAAACTTTGGTATTTTAGAAACTGTAATTGGTCAGTATGGCATTCAGGCTGAACCAAAAAAAAATGTTACACAATTCATTGAAAAAGCTCGTGAATTGTTCAAAGGTTCTGAGTTAAGCCTATATGAAAAAATCTCTCAGCATGAATTGCTGAAACATCAAATAGTAATGAGTGGCTTGATAGTTCACAAAGCTGCTCAAAAAGTTGGTGCTGATGTGTTGTTAGCGATCGCACCTTTGAATACTATTAACTTTGAGAACCGCGCTCACCAAGAGCAACTCAAAGGCATTCT
>CAXUOL010000680.1:2679-4107 GCA_964252435.1 uncultured Nostoc sp. | reverse complement strand
TGTAGTAATCGCATATTGACCTTTTCTCTGTAATTGATTTAGTGTTATTCTCTGCAAACATTTTACCTAGCTCAAAGTCTTAAGGGAAAAATGCCGTCACAGAAAGAATTAAAAGCCGAAAGGACAAGATAAACAATTACCCATTTTTGGCATTGCTCCCGATCCCTATAATGGAAATCTTCTTTAATCTCAGCCGAGAAAGTCTCTTAACCGCCTATGCTAGCGATTGGGTTAGGCAACTGGACTGGATGCGTAACACACTCGAATAAAGGATAAAGTACAGATGAGTAAATTCCTAGATACTGCCATTGAGGCGATCGCAGCCCGTGAAATTCTTGATTCTCGCGGTAGACCGACAATTGAAGCCGAAGTGCATTTAGCTAACGGTGTTGTCGGACTGGCGCAGGTTCCCAGTGGTGCTTCTACTGGCAGTTTTGAGGCTCACGAACTGCGTGATGGCGATAAAAGCCGTTACGGGGGTAAAGGCGTACTCAAGGCAGTACAAAACGTCAGAGAAGCACTTGCACCACAATTGTTAGGCTTGGATGTCCTCAATCAAGAACTGCTAGACCGCACAATGATTGCGATAGATGGTTCTGCTAACAAAAAAAATTTGGGGGCTAATGCAATTTTGGGGGTTTCCTTAGCAGCTGCTAAAGCTGGTGCTGAGTCTCTAGAAATTCCTTTATATCGCTATTTGGGTGGCCCTTTAGCGAATTTGCTCCCAGTGCCGTTGATGAACGTGATTAACGGTGGCGCACACGCCTCAAATAACGTGGATTTTCAAGAGTTTATGATTGTCCCAATTGGCGCAACTTCCTTCAAAGAAGCGTTGCGCTGGGGTGCAGAGGTGTTTGCTACCCTCAGTCAAGTGTTAGATGAAAAGGGTTTGCTTACTGGTGTCGGCGATGAAGGCGGCTTTGCTCCTAACCTAGAATCTAATCAGGTCGCTTTGGAATTGCTGGTTGCTGCCATTAAGAAAGCTGGTTACAAGCCAGGGGAACAAGTAGCTTTGGCATTGGATGTGGCGGCTAGCGAATTTTACAAGAATGGTCAGTATGTTTACGATGGTAAACCTCACGCCCCAGGTGAATTTATTGATTATTTAGGACAACTAGTTGACCAATACCCAATTGTGTCAATTGAGGATGGTTTACACGAAGAAGATTGGCAAAGTTGGCAATTGCTGACCCAGAAGTTAGGTTCGCGGGTGCAATTGGTAGGGGATGATTTATTTGTGACTAACGCTACTCGCTTGCAAAGAGGCATCCAGGAAAAAGCTGCTAATGCCATTTTGATTAAACTCAATCAAATTGGTTCTCTCACCGAAACCTTAGAAACGATTGATTTGGCAACTCGCAATAGTATCCGTTCAGTAATTAGCCATCGTTCTGGTGAAACAGAAGATACAACGATCGCTGATTTAGC
>CAXUOL010000680.1:0-2579 GCA_964252435.1 uncultured Nostoc sp. | reverse complement strand
AGTTGAGCTTCGGCAATGCGATCGCGATAAAGTTCTGGTAATCCATAAACTGCTGTCGCTGCAATTGTGCGATCGCTTCTCTCTGTACCATACCAATTTGTATAAGTTGTCAAATCACTAAACCGATAGTCTGCACTCAAATCTAGTACTTTACATCCTTTTTCCAACAATTTGGGCGCGATTTGGCAAGCCAGACCATTTGGTAAAGACAGGAAAACTACTTCACAGCGGTGAGCAATTATTTCTGGTTCTACTGCCTCTATTAGCAGGTTAGTTGCATGAGCCAGATGCGGGTAGAGATCCCCAAAAGATTTCCCGATACTAGTCTCACCTCCTAAATAAACCATTTCGACTTCTGGGTGATCCATCAGTAGTCGTACTAACTGCACTCCACCATAGCCCGACGCGCCAACAATCCCAACGGGTACGCGTCTTAATTTGCCCATGATCTGAAATCCTTATCCCATGAATGGTTAATTCGTTCTCAGCTATCAACAATATCAGCGACCAGACGCACACGCACAAAAGGTCTTAAACCCCTCTACTTTGTTTTGGGAAGATTGGCGAGCAAATAAACGATTATTATTCTTCCTCATCCCCTTCATCCTTTACTGTCGCTGCACTTTATCGCCATTTTTAATGGCAAAAATTTTTGCCCCGTTATCAAATCATTGCTAGTCTACTTCTCTGCCTTATAAAGGAGCTACAATCTAAAAGAAGAAATTGTTAAAAAAATTTACGTTTATAGCTGGAAATCTTCTGTGTCACAGCCCAATCCTACCCAAGCTTTTAAATTTGATTCGATTGATGCCGCTTTAGCAGACCTAAAAGCTGGTCGCGTCATTGTAGTGGTAGATGATGAAAATAGAGAAAATGAAGGCGACTTAATTTGTGCTGCCCAATTTGCCACACCCGACATGATTAATTTTATGGCGGTGGAAGCAAGAGGACTAATTTGTTTGGCCATGACAGGCGATCGCCTAGACGAGCTAGACTTACCCTTGATGGTAAGCAATATTACAGATACTAACCAAACTGCCTTTACTGTCAGTATTGATGCCGGACCAGAATTAGGTGTCACTACAGGCATTTCAGCAGAAGACCGCGCCCGCACTATCCAGGTTACTCTCAACCCAGCCACAAAACCCACCGATTTACGTCGTCCTGGTCATATTTTTCCGATTCGGGCTAAGGCTGGAGGCGTACTCAAACGCGCAGGACATACGGAAGCGGCTGTGGACTTAGCTAGGCTAGCAGGGCTATACCCGGCGGGGGTAATTTGTGAAATTCAAAACTCCGATGGTTCAATGGCGCGGTTGCAGCAGTTAGTTGAATACGCGAAACGTCACAATTTAAAAATTATTAGTATTGCGGATTTAATCAGCTATCGCCTACAGCACGATCGCCTAGTGTATCGTGAGGTTATTACCAAGCTGCCTAGTCAATTCGGTCAGTTTGAAATTTACGCCTATCGCCACACCCTAGATAATACAGAACATGTTGCAATTGTCAAGGGCGATCCAGCTAATTTCAAAGATGAGCCAGTGATGGTGCGGATGCACTCAGAATGCCTAACTGGTGACGCTTTGGGTTCTTTGCGCTGCGACTGTCGGATGCAGCTTGTAGCTGCACTTAAAATGATTGAGTCTGCTGGCCAAGGTGTAGTTGTATACTTGCGTCAAGAAGGGCGAGGAATCGGCTTGATTAACAAGCTGAAAGCCTACTCGTTGCAGGATATGGGACTGGATACAGTAGAAGCAAATGAGCGTTTGGGATTTCCTGCTGACTTGCGAGACTACGGGATGGGGGCACAAATGCTCATGGACTTGGGTATCAAAAAGATTCGCTTGATTACCAATAATCCCCGCAAGATTGCTGGAGTCAAGGGTTATGGGTTGGAAGTAGTCGATCGCGTGCCATTGTTGATTGAGGCAAACGACTACAATTCTTATTATCTGGCGACAAAGGCGAAAAAGCTCGGTCACATGCTGTTACAAACTTATCTAGTAACAGTAGCAATCCACTGGCAAGATGACCCAGAAGCTGTGACGGAACGTTATGAGCGCTTAGAGAAACTGCGACACTTAGCAAAAAGTAACGATTTGTTGTTACAAGAAGAAGCGCGTCCCTTAGCGATCGCTATATTTGACGAGCCATCTTTAACTGTACACTTGGGTTTCGATCAGGCAAAAGTTGCTAGCTGTGATTGGTATCAGCAGAGTGGTCATCCTTATATACAGGCAATCTTCCAAATTTTGGACAACCTCGCTACTTTGCCATACATCCAGAAATTAGAATTTCTGATTTCTTCTGGTTGCGATCCTTTGAGTAATTTACAAGTCCAACTAGATCGGCAGATATTCGCAGATGGTACACTGCCTTCATCGATTAGCGATCGCTTGGAGACGCAGCAAATTTACAGCTTTAGCAAATAGTCACAACCCTAAAAGCCAACTTTTTAAGGGGTTGGAGGATTTATTGTGTGTAAGTCCTACATTCCTCCCGAACTTTTCAGCCGTTCTTTTATAGAACCCATTTGACATCTTTTACTGTGTTGAAGTAAAGTGAGCGCAAAAGTT
>CAXUOL010000679.1:0-4116 GCA_964252435.1 uncultured Nostoc sp. | reverse complement strand
TTGGGCATCCAGATTGCTACCATGTCACCCACTTTGGTAGATTTTTTACTGGATTCTAAATGGCAGTCTGGCTCAACATAAAGTGTTAAACCGCCTTTAATCACCGCCATAGTCCCATCAGGTTCTTTCCGCAACACCTGCCATTGAGGGTCAAAGTAACCTATGCCGTGATTACTGGCGTGCAGTTGCTCGTAAAAGTCCCAGTCAATCTCCAAAATAGAATTATCTGCTAAATTGTGCTTTTGCGGTTGATTAGTATTATCAGTATTGACTGCCAAAGTACTTTGCAGTGAGCCATTGTAATAGATTCCATAGAGAAAATTTCGTAGTAGGAGAGTAAGATATTTCTGTTGTAAATCTACTGAATTCTGCTGAAATCTATCGGCTATTTTAGTTGGCAGAGCGAAGGGTTGGTAATTGGGATGGTAAATACAAAAATTGGACTCAATCTGGATATTTTGAGCAATATCAAATAGAGAATTTAGCGATTGATTGATAGAGGAATTTAGCATTAATCCATTCAGAAATCAAACTTTAAAAAAATAGAATTCAGGAATCAGAATGGGCTACGCCCCGCTGCGCTAACAGAATTCAGAATTTAAGTATGTGTGGCTGGTTTGGTAGCGCGGTCTTATCCTTTGGGATTAACAACCACGTAGCCGAGTTTTTTCGTAATAAATCCGAAGTAACTGCTGCTCCTTTACAGGCTGAGGAAATTTATGAATCTTTGCTACAGGATTCAGGATTTCTGACTCTGATATCCCAAAGATAGTCAGTACAGCTTGTTCTGGCATTACAAGTAAACTTTTAGCTACTTGCAGCATACAGAGTTCAGCATTATTAAAGTGTTTCCGGCACGTAATTATCTCTTGAATTTGATGAATTAGTGCCAGCCCCGCAAACTGGATAACCCGCGAAATAAAGTCATTGCGGTATTCCAAAATCATCGGGAAAGCATTTATATAAGCCCTAATTAAGGCAATAATTGAAGGTTGTAAAATCTCTAACGGTGTTAACGCCAAATGTAGAGATTCTTCTAGCTCAATGGTGGGGTCTACAACCAGACTCTTAAGCCAAATTCCTAAATAGCTTGCCAGTAAAGTTCCTAAATCAAAGGCTGGGTCTCCCCAAGAACAAGCTTCCCAGTCAATTAGTCGTACAAGACAATTGTCTAGTTGCTCATATCTGGAATGAACCAAAATATTGTTCAATTTCAGGTCGTTGTGAGTTAAGCAGCAAGGATTCCAACTAGATGCCAAATCTGCGATCGCAGATGACAAACTCTCGTATTGTTGATAGAGAACATAGAATTTCAGTGCATCCGTGGGAACAGTCCCAAAAATCTCCGGCCCAATTGACCCTACCCCTTGGGCTGGATTGTAAAACCCATAGCGAAACTCTCCCTGGGGAGCAGTTGCCATAAAATCCCGATATTCTCGGCGGTTGTAGGTGGCGCGATGCAGTCCCGCCAAAGTTGTGCCGATGGCAGAGGCAATTTCTTGGGGAAAAATCTCATTGTTGTGGTAGAATGTCGCAAGTTCTAGATATTCACTCAAGTAGCTACGGACAAGAATCGAATTTTCTTGGTCAAAATGCACTACCAATGGCGCGATTGCTGAAGTATTACCTAGAACTGGAAACTGTTGTAGCAACTGGTGAAACAGCCACTCCTGAAACAATTCATGAGGCGCGCCGTCATTGTTGTTAACGTTACGTTTTTGTTTGAGGAGCAGTTGACGATTATCTGCTAAAGTCACTAGTAAATTGAAATTGTTCTGACTACTTCCTGGCAACTCAGATTTGTCTGATGGGCCATCTTCTGAGCTACACAGACCCGCGTCTTGCAGATACTGGATAACGTTATGAGAAGACAGTGATAATACCATGTATTATTTCCTACTTCATTAAATTACTTAAACTTATCGTGTCAAATTTGCTTGGTCTTAAGAGTTTTCAGTAGATAGGAACTAATGCAAGAAGAGAAATGTGAATAAGAATAAAGATTTCTACAATCTACTAATATCCCATATTTGGGAGAAAAACCTGCCAAAATGGCACCAAGTCCTTTGCAATTCCTTTAAAATTTGCTCCAAGATACTTTGACATCTTTACACTTTATCAGCATAGTTACTTAGATACATCTACAGTAAGTTTTGTGGGAGAGCCTTTTTTGTGGCAAAGAGGCATCCCCAGCAAAAAACTGATTGGCAGCAGATGTTATATCATGTCCGGCTAATTAGTTATAATTACCTTTCTTTATGCAGATGAGCAACAAAAACCCCTCCCCTCTGCTCCTCTGCGGTCTTAATGATAAGTCTTTAACCGGACATGATATTATTTGATGTTTAGTACTCATCCTCAAAGCAGCGAAGAATTTCAGTAATCCTTCGCGGTACGAAGCACGCGATTCAACACTATTACTTTTATTTATCATCACAAAGCCAAAAAAACCGGAGTTTTTCGGCAATTAATAATTATTTTTTGATTTAATTTTCAGAATTGGCGTCTGTAAAGCTCGTTATCACGTTATTTTCGTCACCTACAAATTGTAGATGACTATGGGCGATCGCAAACAAAGCCTACATGAGTGCATCTTATGTAAGTGTACTTTTGTCAAGCTTGAAACAGGGTATTTTTCAAGTATGAGTTGTGATGATGCGTTGGCAATGTCTGGTGACAAGCTGCTTTTCTACGGGACACTCCGGGAATGCGTCTACGCATGACCGAAGAGGACAAGCAAAAAAAAGAAAAAACCCCTTGTCTACACAGTTTCAGAGCAACTAAATTTATCTATGGGGTTTTCCCCTTGTCCCCCATCGCTTTGTCCCCTTGTCTTCTTCAATGACCCGACAACCACACGACCAATTTGCAAAACAATATTTAGAAGAATTACTTTCTCCCTTTGGAAAAGTAGAAGTAAGTCGGGAAGTCATCGATGAAGTTCGCCAAGTAGATATCTTGTTTTCTCCCGCATCTTCCTCTAACCCTGACCTACAATCTCTGGGGTTACTTGGTAGAATTGCCACAACAGCCTCATTATTGGAACCATTCCGCAATCAACCCAGTAAAACCGAGGTGCGAAATTGTCTATTGAAGCTATTTTCCGTTTATGGAGAGGCGCAACGCAAAGCCAAGCGCGAAAATACATCCTTATCTGAGAATAATTTACCGCGTCTGTGGATTTTGGCAACTTCAGCTTCAACAACTTTGCTTGAGAGTTTTGGCGCTAGATTAGATACAGATAATTGGCTAGCGGGTGTTTACTTTCTACCTGACTCATTCAAAACAGCAGTAGTAGCAATTAATCAGTTACCACTGACTCTTGAAACCCTCTGGTTAAGAATGTTAGGAAAGGGAGATACACAACGTCAAGCCATCAGCGAATTGCTGTCACTTCCTCAAAACAGCGCGTTACGGCGAAATATCCAAGAACTGATTACCAGTTGGCGGATAACTGTCATAAACCAAGAAAACCTTACGGAAGATGACCAAGAGGTGATTATGAACTTATCGCAAGCTTATTTAGAATGGCGGGAAGCTACTTTACAAGAAGGAGTCCAAGAAGGACAGCGCCAAGTGGTAGAAAATTTGTTGCGTGTCCGGTTTGGTTCGCTAGATGATGAATTGGAACGAGTAATTGAGCCTTTGCTACAGTTACCACCACAAGAGTATAGCCGCTTGTTACTCGAATTATCCCGCGATGAATTGTTGACAAGATTTGGCGGTGGTTGAGTTAAAAATATTGACTATAGTCTTAAGGGTTTTGTACGTATTCAATTAAAAGAGAGACTAATGCTACCTTAAAGCCACAAATTGATTCACCATCACCGCCAATGCCAGCTATACCCAAAATCGTCATTAATCCCGCAGGCATAAACTTGCGTGTTTTTGCCAGTCTAAATGCAAAGAAAACTACTAAAACAGCAGTAACTAACACTGCTAAAATCGCACCCCAAGTTTGTCCTTGGAGTTGAAAGTAAGCGGCAAGTATTAGTAACAAACCGCTAATGCTACCACTTAGGAGTGAAACTCTACTTGTAGCTTGAATGTAGCCCATAACCCCACCAACAATCGCTAATATGCCGTAGGCAAAAGCAGCAACTATACCTAAATTCA
>CAXUOL010000678.1:0-4117 GCA_964252435.1 uncultured Nostoc sp. | reverse complement strand
GTTCCCTCCCCTTTCCAAGGGGAGGGTTAGGGAGGGGTATTTTTGTACTTCATTAACTTGCAATCTGCTATATATTTGCAATAAAAGAGGTCTAAAAATGAAAAGTGAACAGGAACGCGAACAATTAATTAAAGAGATTAACATACTGTTAAATCAAGCTTATGATAGTACTTTAGATGAGATTTATGCGCTACTTCAAACAATCGAAGCAGAAGAAGAAGAAGAAGAATTAAAAGCCTACGACAAAGCAAAAACAGAAGCTAACATTGATAATTCATTGTCATGGGAAGAAGCTAAAAAAGAACTAAAGACAGGAATTAAAAAGGAAGTTGCGTGAGTTATAAAGTTAAAATATTGAGAGGTGCATTGAAGCAACTAAAAAAAATACCGTCAGAAATTCAAGAACGTATACAAATTAAAATTGATGATTTAGCTACAGAACCACGTCAAAATGGGGTCAAAAAGCTAAAAGGGAAAGAAAATGCTTACAGAATTAGAGTAGGTGACTATCGCGTTATCTATGATATTTTCGACGATCTTCTAGTGGTGAATGTTGTAGAAGTCGGACATCGTAAAAATATTTATAAAGATGAAAGTTGAGAAGCAAGAAAAACTTAGAGCGATCGCACCTCCCCACAAACCCCAAACGCATAGATGTAACGTGGCTTGTCGTTAGACATCGCACCTCCACAAACCCCAAACGCGATTCCCGTTGAGCATACAATATAGAAAAGCAAGTTATCTGTAATCTCTATGGAAAAGCTAAATATTAAAGAAGAAGCTCGAAAGCTAATTGATAAATTACCTGCTAACTCAACATGGGATGACCTCATGTATGAGATTTATGTTAGGCAAGTTGTGGAAGCTGGACTTGCTGAGAGTCAAGCTGGTAAAGTAATTTCCGTACAGGAAGTTAGGGCAAAATTTGGACTACCAGAGTGAAAGTTTTTTGGACAGAAACAGCCGTAGAAAACCTATCGGCAATTTATACTTACATTGCCCAGAATTCACCTCGGTACGCAACCAGGATTATTGACCGTATAACCAAACGTTCCCAGCAGCTTGCGAATTTCCCTCTATCTGGTCAAATTGTACCAGAGTTTGAAACCGAGCAAATTCGGGAAGTCATTGAAGGTTCATATCGAATTATCTATTACATCAAGCCCGAACAAATTGATGTACTTGCTGTTATACACGGGGCACAGGAAATTACACCAAGTATAGAATGAATAGCGATCGCACCTCCACAAACCAAACAAGCAAACGCGATCGCTCTCCAAAACCCAAATGCGTAGACGCAACGCGGCTTGTCGTTAGACATCGCCCATATCCCCCTACTGCGCTAAACTCTCTAAAATCTCCCGTGCTACCTTAGCCCAATATTCATCCTGATACTCAACATATATCTCCAACGCTGTCTGCAAATTAGCCCTAGCCTCTGCATAGTTTTCCTCTGCTTGTGCAAGCGTTCCTAAACAATGAAGCGTGAGAGCTTGCGAATAGCGATCGCCAAATTCGATTTTGATTTCCAGGGCTTGTTGATAATAATCCCGTGCCTGGTCGTATTCCCGCAACTCTTGGGCAACCATTCCCAAGTGGTGGTAAGTGCTAGCACTCCAATAGCGATCGCCAAATTCGATATATATTTCCAGGGCTTGTTGATAATAATCTCGTGCCTGGTGGAACTGTCGCATATCCAGAGAGACATCACCTAAATAAAACAAGGAATTGACGACAGCAGAACGATTTTTCTGCTTTTTGGCAATATCTAAAGCTTGTTGATGATAGCTGTTTGCACTTTCAAACTGTCGTTCCTGCTGATAGCTTTTACCTAACTGATTGAAAACTTCGGTTTGTAAGGAATAATCAGAAAATTGCTGGGCAATTTTCCCAGCTTTTTCTAAATATTCTCTAGCTTTGATTGGTTTGTGCTGGCTTAAATATGCTTTGCCCAATTCATTTAAAATATTACAGCAATTGCGGAGATGTTCTGGGCGGGGTATTTCTCCAGTTGGGTGATATTCCATCAACAGACCATGTAATAAATCTATACGTTCTTGTTGTTCTGGTGTTGGTAAGCGTTCTATATTTATGTCTGTATTCAGAGTATTGGCAATTGCCCTATCTCTAGTCAATTCTGTGGTTTTAAAGCGAAATAAACCTGATTTCCAAGCCCAAAAATCAGGTGCAAATTTTGCTAACCGCGAAATCGCATAATCTGGCAAGATAAATAAAAGCGGATGAGGTACGGTTTGACGATAGGAATCGCGGACGAAGTTTAAATCCTGTAAAACTGGTGGATAATCTACATCTCCAAAAACACCAATCGATTTTTCTAAATTCCGAATTAATAAAACAAGTTTTTTATTTGTTTCTTTAGTAATTTTGGCTAATTGCTGCACCAATTCATCCCGCAGAAATCGCAAATTCCTATCAGGAAAATCTAAAACCACAAATTGGATTTCTTGACATTGAGAATTCTGTTGCAATTCAGCAATTAATAGGTCTATATCGGGTGTAAAGTTAATTTCAATAAAACCTAATGTAAATTTTTCTGCAAAATCGACAAATGTCACTAATTCAGCAAATTCATCTTGATTATAGGCAATAAATTTACCTATTTCGGCTTGCAGCTCACTGTTTTTGTGCTGATTGGAGAGCTTCTTGGAAGAACTCATTTCGCTTCACCACCGGATTTGGATAATTCCACCGTTTATCACCGTTATATTCCAACACGGAAGTATTAAATAACATTAATTGTCCAATTTCATCTTTACTGACATTTTTTGTTAAGCAAACCTGAGCCAAATGAGGGTAATGTTCTTCAGGAATAAACCGCTCAAAACTAAATTGTTGTTGTTTAACTGCATACTCTATATCTTCGGAGATAATTTTTGCATGTTTTCGCGTACTCGCTGTTTGACATGCAGAGCGCATCATTTGCATTAACTGACGCACATGGCCACCACTTGCTTTTGCTAGTTCTAATAATTGATTACGGCTCTCGAAAATTGCATCAATATCAACCCGCTTTTCAATTACACTTGCCATCGCATCTAAGCCCGTCTGATGATAATTTAAATCACATTTATGCCGTTCAAATTCATAGATATTAATCATCGGCACAATATGAGGATTACCATCAAATTGATTTAGGGGATTTTTCGGCGAGCAAAGAATTGAAATTGGTACTGTATAAATGATTGTACAATTTAATTCTTGCATCTGAGCCGCATAATCAAAGAACAAATGTTCTGCTACGACAGGAGGAACCCGATCCAAATTATCGAAGATAATTAATAAACCTTTACATTGAGGAAATGTTTGCCGCAATTTTGCGTAAGCGTCGCTTAATAACAGATTAGTATCAGATTTGAGGCGAGATAAATCTTTTTCTAGAGTTTGCCGAATAGTTGTCTTTTGCTTGTCCGAGCCTTTAATTTGTGCCAGCAATTTGACCATTAGTTTGGCGAGAAATGGCGCAGTAGGGCTGAGAGTTGCTTCTGCCTCGACGTTGACTGATTTTTCGACACTTTGTTCGTTTTCTTGAGTAATGTCTTTAAACCATGATTCAAAACTTTTTAATAAATTTTGATTAAAAGTCAAACCTAATTTTCGTAATTCAAATTCAACTTGTTTAATTACAATCAAATATAAATCTGTATACCGGGTATCATTAATATCTGTCTCTTCATTCGCTTCCAAATAAATAACCCGATAATTGTTTTCCCAAAGACTCTGAATTTTTTTTAACTCCGTACTTTTACCACAACCGCGATGTCCGGTAAATAAAATTGTTGTAAAATCACCTGCTTCTTGAAAATCCAAAATTGTACTGACATTATCAATAGCCGAAGTTTTCCGCACCAGCGACAGATCGACATAATACCGTTCCATTTCTGCTGGTTCAAGCGGCTCAACATTACAAGCCAAAAAAGCCGCTTTAAGAGTATTTGCACGCTGAAAACTTGAGTGAGACATTCTTTCGAGCAGATAACAATCACCAACTTCTAAATTTTAAGCGATCGCCCATCAAATTTAGCAAATACAGCTATAACACTCATAAAAGGGAAAAGGTTAAAGGGGAAAGGGGAAAGGGATGATGATTGTCGCGCCA
>CAXUOL010000677.1:0-4138 GCA_964252435.1 uncultured Nostoc sp. | reverse complement strand
GCCTCGCGTTGCCAGAGTTGCAGCCGATGAATTTCGCGGCAGCATCAATTATGCTGATGGTGCTGCTAGCTTGGCTAATGGTCAATTGCGGATTGGCGATAGCAACATCGCCCTCAGTGGTAATGTGCAAACGGGGAATGACCCGCAATTTCAATTCCAAGCTAATTTTGCCCAAGCCAAAATCCAGAGACTTTTACAAGCGTTTAATATCTACGACTTTAAAGACCTTAGTACCGGCTTGCAGCCTCCAACATTAGCTGGTGCAGAAGCACTTGAAACAGAGTCTGTCAGTTTGCCGAATGCAGATTTGAAAACACAGTTAGCATACTTCTCGAATATTACAACAGCTCTTGCAAAAGAACGGCAAGCCGAAACAAAACAAACCCCATCTTTGCCCAGCCTTGCAGAATTAACAGGTGCTTTAAGCGGAGCAATTACAGCCAATGGCTCCTTAAAGTCTGGGTTGAATGTTGGCTTTAATTTTCAAGGTGCTAACTGGCAATGGGGTAATTATTCCATCAATCAAGTCGTTGCTCAAGGCACTTTTGCCGATGGTATCGTCACCCTTTCGCCCTTGAGTGTGGGGATAAATCAAGGACTGGTGGCGTTTTCAGGACAGTTAGGAACTGAGCAAGTATCTGGAAAATTGAATGTAGCCAGTCTGCCCTTATCACTTTTAGAACCTTTTATCGAAAAATACCCCATAGATATCACCGGGAAAGTGAATGCTGATGCCACTTTAGCAGGTAGTTTGCAAGACCCCAAAGTTCAAGGGAAAGTGGCGCTAGCGAATGCGACCCTTAACAAACAACCCGTGCAAACAGGAGAGGTGAACTTTGATTACAACAAAGCTCGCTTGAATTTTGATAGTACCTTACTAGTAACAGGAACGCAGCCAGTTGCCGTTACAGGTAGCGTACCTGCTCCTTTGCCTTTTGCCAAAGTGCAACCCGATAGCAATCAAATCAGCATCAACGCCAATGTGCAAAATGAAGGATTGGCACTCTTAAATCTATTGACCAACAATCAAGTCGCTTGGGTAGACGGTCAAGGAAAAGTAGATTTAAATGTTCGAGGTACTTTAAACGAACCAGTTATCAACGGCAACGCTACACTTAATAACGCTACCTTTCGCGCTCAAGCCTTATCCGATCCTTTAACGAATGTCACAGGAACAGCACTATTTAATGGTAGTACCGTAAGCGTTGAAAATATCCAAGGTAATTACAATCAAGGGCAAGTAACTGCATCAGGCATCTTGCCCATTTTTGATGCTCAACAAACCGCAGCTAATCCCCTGACAGTATCAATAGCAGACAAACTCAATTTTAAGCTTGCAGGACTGTATGAAGGTGGTGTTGGTGGTGATGTCGTGATTCGCGGCACAGCCTTAAAACCTGTAATTGGTGGAGAGATTAAACTGAGTGATGGTAAGGTAATTATTGGCAACTCGACTACTACTAAAAAATCAGCAGCTACAACTGAGGCTAATACTAAGGTCATAAATCTAGATAGACAAGAGGCTAACCCTAACGTCACACCGACAGCAGAGAATAGCACTAAGCCAGTGGTGACAGCAGACGCAAGCACTAGCGCCGCAACTCCACCGAATTTACCTGTAGAGTTTGCAGATTTAAAGTTGATTTTAGACAAAGATATTCGGGTTACAACTCAGTCCTTCCTAAGCTTTGTACCAGGAGGAGCGGCATTGAGTCAGCCTTTATTGAGCTTTGACGCTAAAGGTGACTTGACCATTAATGGTACATTAGCCAAACCGCTTCCTGAAGGAGTCATTCGTTTGACAGGAGGACGACTGAGCTTATTTTCCACTGAGTTCACCTTGGCGAAGGGCTATGAACAAACTGCGCGGTTTATTCCAAGTCAAGGACTTGACCCAACTTTGGATGTCCGATTGACGGCAATTGTACCAGAAGCATCAGCAAGGAACACTCAAACTTTGGAATCACCATTGTCTTCTGAAGTCAGCGATGTTTCTGTAAACAACTTTGGGACTTTACGTAGCGTTACCGTTCAAGCTAGGGTGAACGGGCCAGCGAGTAAATTGGGCGACAATCTAGAACTGACGAGCGAACCTAGCCGTAGTAAGGGAGAAATAGTTGCTTTGCTGGGTGGCTCAATTCTGGGTTCTTTCGGTCAAGCAGATGCAGGCCAAGGGCTGACTAATTTCGCTAGTTCTACCATTTTAGGTAGTTTACAAGGAACTATCACTGCGATCGGACAGGCTGTTGGTTTCAGTGAATTTCGGATATTTCCGACTCCATCTATTAATAATGAAGAATCAAAAGCATCAAGAGCTTCAATTCTTAATTTATCAGCGGAAGGTGTGTTTGATATTAATAAAAATTTCTCTGCCTCTTTATCACGCGCTCTTTCTAGCGATGACTCTTTCCGTTTCAATGTCCTCTATCGAGTCAATGACGAAATTCTGATGCGAGGCTCAACTGATGTGGGGGATGACAATCAACTTCAAGTTGAGTATGAAACCCGATTTTAGATTGCTGCATTGGCATTGTTAGTTGACACAATCGCATTGTTAGTCAATAAACTAACTAATTACCTGGACAGGACATCACTCAATATTGTTCGCTTAAGGCAAGAGACGCGATGAATCGCCGTCTCTACAATAATCAGTCCTTTGTAGAGATGGCGATTTATCCCGTCTTTGACGAGCAATAATTTTCATCAAAAAACCTTAACCAAACCGTATTGGGATATCACTGATGATTAAGCTGTTGGTTTGGATGTTCTTGATTTGTTACCACAGGTGATGCTGCTGTCTCCACACTTTGTTCTTGGGCTTGTATCTCCAGTAGTTGAGGAATTGTCACAAATCTATAGCCTTGGGCCTTTAAACCTGCGATCATTTCTGGTAGAGCCTTGACAGATTTGGAACGGTTGCCGCCCCCATCGTGCATCAATACAATTGCACCGGGTTTTGCATATTTCAGCACATTTTTGACTAGTCCTGGAACTTGAGGCGAACGACGTTCAGCATCTCCTGATTCTTCTGACCACATCATGACAGCGTATTTCTCGTTTTTGGCATATTCGGCTAGTCCATTATTCAGAAAACCCCCAGGAGGACGAAATAGAGTAGTTTTCTCTCCAGTAGTCTTGTAGATGATTTCTGCTGTGCGATCAATTTCACTAGCCGCAGTAGTTAAGTCCATGTGGCGATACCAATGATGCCATGTGTGATTACCAATTACGTGACCATCAGCAGCCACTTGCTTGGCAACTTGAGGAAAATATTTCACCATTTGCCCGATCATAAAGAATGTGGCTTTTACATCATTTTTCTTCAAGATTTCTAAAATCTGTGCTGTATTTTTGGGGCTGGGGCCATCATCAAAAGTTAGGGCAATAACTTTCTCATTCGCTTTTAGTTTCCCTTCATAAACGATTGTTCCCTGAAATGCCTTTGGCACTTCATTCATCTGGTCTGTGACTAGACTTATATTCTGTGCATCTGCACTCATCAGCTTGTTATGACTCGCTTTAGCATTCTCGCTTTTTGGCTTGATAATTCCCAACAAATGCTCAAATCCGCTTGTGGTTAAAAGTAAGCTGATACCTAAACTACTAGCACCAGTAACCAATGTAATAATTATTAGTTTCAGTAACAAAGATAATTTACGACTAGACACATTAAATCTCCTCAAACATTAGTTATTAGTTATTGGGGATTGGTTTCTCCCTGATGTTCCTATACCTGATATCATGTCCGCTTGATTACTTATTAAACTAGAATTACCCGGACTTGATATTACTCCTAGCCTGTTGTAATTAATATATCTACTGCTGAAAGAAAAAAGAAAACAATAAAATACCTTGAAACATTCCAGTTAAAGCTAAAGGATGTCTCAATTGAATTTGTACTAATTTGCTACTATAGCAAAGTGCTGTACATGGATAGCGAGGCGTTTAGCCCGTGCTGAGTATAAACCCAGTTAAATCAAGGCTTTTAGCAATCAACTTTGTCCTAACTTATATGGCTACGGCTATATTATTAAACTGAATAAAATAATACTCAGTAAATTTAGCTGACCAGTATAACCAGCAATGATAAGCTGTTCCACATTTAACTTGCAATAACAGCGTTACCCTTGTTTTTGAC
>CAXUOL010000676.1:0-4138 GCA_964252435.1 uncultured Nostoc sp. | reverse complement strand
GAGAAAATTAGTCCAGTTTCCTCTGCTAGGGGAATAAAATCTGCTGGATTAAGCAGACCACGCTCTGGATGCTGCCAGCGCAATAGAGCCTCAAAACCTATAATAGAGCCACTAGTGAGTGAAATAATCGGTTGGTAATAAACCCGAAATTCTTTGCGTTCAATTGCTCGGCGCAAATCAGTCTCTAACTGTAATCTCGCTAGAGCATCAGCATACATATCTGAGTTGAATAACTCATAACGCGCTCTGCCTAGCATCTTGGCTCGGTACATTGCTGTATCTGCATCCCTCAACAGTTCTTCTGGGTGTTGATAGTCTACTGTCGAACTCAACGCGATGCCAATACTTGCCGTGATCAAGACTTCTTGTCCGTCAAGCTTAAAGGGTAATGCCAGTTCCTTTTGAATCCGTTCAGCAACTTTGATGGCGTCTGACACATCCTGAATTCCCTCAAGCAGGATTGTAAATTCGTCTCCCCCAAGCCGTGCTGCTGTATCTATGGAGCGTACACATATTTGTAGTCTACTTGCAATAGCTAGCAGCAATTGGTCTCCATTTAGGTGTCCAAGACTGTCATTGATCACCTTAAACCGATCTAGGTCGATGAATAGCACAGCATATAGATAATCTGAATGCCGTTTTGAATAATTTATCGCATGTTTTAGGCGGTTCATAAATGCAACGCGGTTTGCCAGACCCGTCAGTGTATCGTGAAAAGCAAGGTGCAGTAGTTGTGACTCGACTCTTTTACGTTCTGTAATTTCATTTAGCAATTTCTGATTTGCTTCTACCAGTTCCGCTGTCCGTTCCGCCACCCGTATTTCTAACTCACTGTAAGCTCGGTACAACATTTCTTCAGCCTGTTTGCGTTCACTGATGTTGCACAGCAGCCAACGCCAGCCAAGGCGCTTCTTCTCAAGGTCGTATACTACAGACGCTTTCACCTTAGCAGGGAAAGGTGTTCCTCTCTGTGGCTGTAGGTGAATTTCCCAGTTCAGTATCTCCTGCAAATTGTTTATTTGAGAGTTAAAGGACTGGCGGTCTTGTTGAGCAATAAAAAGAATTAATGGTCTACCTACTAAATATTTTTGTTGGACACCGAGCAAGGTTGCTGCTACATGGTTAGCCTCTTGGATTATCCCGTTGGTATTAGTTACCAAGTAACCATCTGGAGCAAACTCGAACAAGTCTTGGTAACGCTGGCGCTCTTTCTCTAGTGCCGCTCGTGTTACCTTTAACTGCTCGGAAGCTGTCAATAGTTCTTCCATTGCGGTGTTAAGTTTCTCGAAAGCCTCTGTGATCATCTCCTGTTGTAAGTTCAGTTTAGTTCCATCGCATTTTAATAGTCCCTGTATCTGTGAACACAATTTATCTATCTGTTGATTAAATCCATCCACTTTCATGTTGCTCAACTCACAAAACTATGAAGCGTAACTGTGAATGAAGAGAGCAGGGAAAGCAAACTCCATGCTTTCTTCAAGACTTCAGACGCTATTGAGCAGGCAAGGAGAGAAGGTTACTTGAAAGAGCGGACACTCTATAAATAAATATGACAGAACTTGGTTTTTTGATTTACTAACTTATCTCTCAATAATGAGGAAGCAATCAAATTTGTGTAGCCTCAATCAACTTTTAGCCCTATTTAGTGCCACAAGCTTGTCTAATAACGACTAAAGTGCTAAGTGGCAACAAGCCCTACCTACTGAAATTTTTATTTTATTAAATACAAGCTACTAAAGTTAAAAGATTAATAACAGCATATTTGCTTTACCTATTTTTGAAAATACTTCTTAAGATACATTCGCTTTTGTGAGCTAAAAAAAGAATAAGGGTCTAAGTCAATGCTTCTGGACTTACAAGAGCATTTTTGCTTAGGCGTTACTGAATTCAGGTATGAGAATGATTTTGGATGATTTCAAAACCTTTGTAGAGACTAAGAATTGCAACGTCTCTACACCAAGATTTATATATCTAATCAGCCGCCCTTTTTCTTCGTTACAGTCGAGCAATGATCTTGGCATTCTCTGGTAGCTTGGCGTCTTTTTGTCCAGCAGTACGCGCCCTAGCTGTGAACAAACCAATGGGAGTATTTAATAAATCTACAAGGGTGGCTTGACCAGCAATCGCCTTTTTAATATCTCTTGGTATTTCTTTCAATAACCAACGTGCCAAGCGATAGCCGTATTCTTTGGGTGTCATCTCTCGCATTAAATCTACACCGTACAGTTCGTGCAGATAGCGGTTTGAACGTCCATAACGCCGCCATTGACTTTGTAGTTCTTGAAGTGTAGCGCGGTGGCGGTGCTGAACGATCGCATTTGGGGCAAATTCCAAACGCCCGATGTTTTCCCCCAAAATCCGCCAACAAATATCAGCATCACCACCAGTAGTCAGATAGGGACGAAATAAACCCACTTTTTCGAAGGCAATGTGCCGAATCGCTAAATTAGCTGTTTGACCATAGGGACGAAAGGAATGGTTCAGGGTATGCTTTTGCGATAAAGTTTCTTGACGGTCTGCGTGTTGTTCTAGCAAAGTTGTGCCTGGTAGTGCCAAAATTTCACCAGCAACAATTACTACTTCTGGGTTGACAAAAGGCTGAATTAGTGCATTTAACCATTGCGGTTGTGGACGACAATCTGCATCGGTAAAAACCATAATTTCACCCGTAGCGGCGCGAATCCCGGTGTTACGAGCCGCGTAAGAGCTTTGAATTTGGGTTTCGCTCAAAGGGCGAATTGTAATTGGGCAATTTTCAGCAGATGTTTTCAGGATGGTGAGAGTGCGATCGCTACTGTTATTGTCCACCAAAAAGTATTCTACCCGGTCTTTTGGGTAAGTTTGAGACAACAGACAATTGATTAACTCTGGTAAATCCGCCTCACCGTTATAAATAGGAACAACCACCGACACCATTGGTAAAAAGCTGGTGGTGGTGGTTGCATCAACTGGCTGATGATTCATAAATCTAAGATTTTGGAGATGGGATTACTAGCTAGTATTCCCAAATCAAAATCTTGGAAGTATTAAGAAGGAGTCAGAATTCAGAAGTCAGGATTAATGAGTCAGAGATTGGGACTCACCACTTTCTTCTTAATCGTTAAATCTGAAGTTTAGCTTTGTGCTTAAACGCATCTTCATTCTGAATTCTGAGTCCTGACTCCTCAATTCTGTTTACATAACTCCAAAAATCTGGATTTGGGAATATGTAAATACCTGGTAACAAATAACTCACCTAAAATTTCAAGTCACCAGCGCGGCTCATCGGTCGAGTCGGTTGATTTGCTGGCGGCTGGGCAAAGTTGTTATTTGATAGAATTGCGATCGCCCGAGCATATTGGGGATCGCTCTTAGTTCCGATTAAATCTGGATTAGAAGCCAATTGACGCTCTTGTGCCTCTGTCAAGTCTAGCTTGATATCTGGTGTAATTCCTTTATGGTTAATATCCGTTCCCGCCGGAGTATAGTAATGGGCAATGGTGACAGCCAAGCCGGAACCATCTGCGAGTTCATGAACTGACTGGACTAAGGCTTTGCCAAAGGTTTGACCGCCCACGACTACCGCCCGCTTATTATCCTTGAGCGCCCCTGTAAGGATTTCACTAGCACTAGCTGAATTACCATCCACTAAGACCGCCAAAGGACGATTTGTCAAAGATGTGCGATTGGCTTTAGTTTCCTCACTGCTGCCTACACGGTCTATTGTCTTGACAATTCCGCCGTTATCATACCACATCCGAGCAATTTCAATGCTCGCCTGCAACAAACCGCCAGGATTTCCCCGCAAATCTAAGACATAAGAATCAACTTTCTTGGTGTTCAAATCGCGGATGGCTCGTTGCATTTGGTCTGCGGCGTGGGCGCTAAATTCTCGCAAACGGATATAGCCAACGCGGCGGTTCCCTTCTTGTCTGAGGGTATAGCGTACTGTTGGGACTTCAATACTTGCCCTTGTTAGCTTCAAATCAAAGGCATTTTGGCCTGCGCGTCCCACCCGTATCTTGATGGGAGTACCCGCTTTGCCACGGATTAGCTTAGAAGCATCATCCACTTTCATTTTGAGAGTGGATTTGCCGTCAATTGCCAAAATTTCATCGCCTGCTTTGATCCCAGCTTTCAGCGCCGGAGAATTTTCTAT
>CAXUOL010000675.1:0-4144 GCA_964252435.1 uncultured Nostoc sp. | reverse complement strand
AGCATAATTGATGCTGCCGCGAAATTCATCGGCTGCAACTCTGGCAACGCGAGGCCCTGCGATCGCTACATCCCCCGCAATGGCATAATTATTCAGATTGACAACTAAATTACCCGATAATTGCCCCCCCAGAGGTTTCAATTGATTGTTAGGTAAAAAGCCGCCAACCAGAGCGATGGGAAACTGTTGGGCGTTGATGATCAAGTTATCTCCCTCAGTTCTACCCGTAGTAACTGCCTCATCGCGTTTAACTAAAAATGAAGTGGGACGATAATCTGCACCTAAGTTAAGCGCAATCCGATCTTGTTTCCCAGCTAATCGCAGACTTCCTCCTTGTCCGCCTTGAAAATTCACGTTTCCGGTTAAAAGTGGGTCAAACGCCAAGTTACTGACATTGAAATTCCGCAGCCGGATATTCCCATTAGCTAGCGGGACATCTGGAGTTCCTGTAACTTTTCCATTAAAATCCAGTCGCCCTGCTATTGCTACGTCCCCAGGAACTTTAAAACCAGTATTTTGTAAGTTAAAATTCTGCGCCAGTACATTTAAATTAAATCCGGCAATTTGGGGTGCGCCAGTTGGGGGAGACTGAATAGCGATCGCCCCATTAGCCCTCAATCCTGAAGTACTTGCGTTTTCAACTATAATCTGCTGTCCATTCCATTGAAATTGCGCAGTCAGCGGTTTTGCCAGCTGCGCTACTCCTTGGGGAAGGCTGATTTGTCCGGCGGCGCGAATATCCGCTAGCTGGAAAGATTGTGTTGTGCCTGCTAACTGAATATTGCTATTCAGCCGTCCTCGCAGTTGTGGTGAGAAACGGCTGAGTTGAATTTGAGAAGTCTTAACAGATCCTTGCCAGCGTTGTTGTGCAACTTCACCTGTGGCTCTGATTGTCCCCCCGGCGACGTTCACAACCGCATCGGGAAAGACGATATTCTCTCCCTGTTTGGTAACAACAACCCGTCCGGTGGTGGGATAGGTGGCACTAGGCGCTTGCACCCGCGCTACTGTTTGTAGATTGCTCAGAGTGCCGGAAATATCGGCATTTGCCGAGACATTCCCAATGGTGATCGAGGGTGAAGAATTGTAGGCTTTGGCGATCGCATCTCCTGGTATATTTTTTGCTTGCACATTCAACGCCACCCTACCTTGAGGTGCAAGCTGAACTCGTCCGCTAGCTGTGACTTGCCCTCCCACATCTGGATTTGCTTGAACGCGAGAAACATTGACGTTTAACGGTGTACCCAGAGAACCAGTAATTTTAGCGTTCGCAGATATACCACCAACGTTAATCGGAGTGGAAACGCCGTAACCTTGAGCGATCGCATTTCCTGGGATACCCTGAGCTTGAATATCTACGCCTACCTGACCTTGGGGAGCCAATTGAATTTGACCATTAGCTGTGATTTTCCCCCCGGCTGGTGGCGTTACCTGAACATTAGAAACATCAAGCTTCAAAGGCTGTTTGCGAAGTGAGCCAGAAATTTGGGCTTTTGCTGAAACATTCCCCACTGCGATCGGGAGAGTAACGCCATAGCTGCGTGCTAGTATATCTCCTGATATCCCATCAGCTTGAGCATTAAATATTACCCCATCTTTGGTTCCCAGATTAGCTTGACCACCGCCTATAATTTGACCGCCAGCTGCGGGGACTATTTTCAGATTGGAGACAGTAAGTTGAGATGCAGTTTGAGATGCATTCAAGCGGAAATCAGTGTTGATGGTTTTAAATTGAATGCGGTCAACTTGAATCGGTTTTGTATTACTTACCGTACCGCTGACGACTGGTTGCTTGAGTGCGCCGCCTACCTGAATATTTGCTTGAATTTCGCCACTAGCTGGGACTGACGAATTTACTTTCAGGGTATCTAAGATATTTTTCGCACTAACTGGTTTGATCTGAGCAGAAACATTAAAACCTGTTTGAGTATTAATTGTTCCATTAGCCAGAATGGGGACTTTGCCAAAGTTCGTACTTAGATTATCTAAAGTAACCGTCTGACCCTGAAATAGAAATTTCCCATTAAAATTAGAAATCGGCTGAGGAAGATTTTGAATTTTAGCGGTGATTTGATTAGCTGTAGCTGTTCCCGTAATTGCGATGTCTGAAAGTTTGGGTGGAATCTGAACTCCTAAGTCAGCATTTAAATACCCTGCTTGGAGAGCGATCGGTAACTGAATTAATCTAGTGATATCAGATGCTTGTAAATTTTGTGCTGAAAGTTGGAGGTTAGTTTGTTGAGCTTTTACTTGGGTTTCGCCAACAATTTTAACAGCGCCTCCCCTAGTGAGTTGAGTATTGAAGTCATAACCGATCCTTTGATTTTGATCAGAAAATCGAGCAATACCACCAACTTGATCTAATATTACTGAGCCTTTCGGTTTAGTTGGTGCAGCAAATGGCATCAACTCTATATCGCCATCTTGAATTTGAAGTGACTGCAACTCAGTTTGAATAAAACCTTTTTTTTCCCCAGCCTTAACTTGGGCTGTCACCCAACGACCATCTTTATCCTGTTGAACGTAGACATTGGGTTGAACTAAGGTGACATTTAATGCTAATTTTCGATTAAGGAGGAGTTGCAACGGCGAGAACTGCACCTCCAAAGCTTTTGCGACTACCTGATCTCGATCGCTGGTAGTTGCTGGTATCGATAGAGAGCTAAATCTCAGACTAGAAAGCGAAAAACGTTCAACGTTCCCAACTTTTACTGGACGGTTCAGTAATTGCTCGAGATTTTGCTGTACTAACGGTGCTAAATCTTTGTATATATAGTTTCTAGCCCACCAAGCACCAACTATAATTCCAATTAGCAAAACCCCACCCACAGCCAAACTGATGCGTCCTAAAAGCAGGAGCCACAAACGACGATTAGATGGTTCCTGATTGTTTTTTGTATTTGGCGATCGCGTCATCATTGTTACTAGTACTAGTAATTTTTTTAGAGTGAGGCTAGAGACAAATTATTTAGTTGTATCAGCAAGTTACAAAATATGGTTTCACAATATTAGAACTTACGCAAGAACTTTGTGGCAAGCTGCTTGTATTTTCTCGGAGAGACTGCGCCAATAAGACGCATTTGCAGTGCGTCTATGTTATTTGATGATTTTGTGTAATTCCTGAATTTATTTCGATATCTATGAATAGCAACACATTATTAACAAAATTCGCCACTTCTCTACAAAGTAGCGAATCTGAGCTTTTCGATTACTGTTTTGCAAACCCAATCATTCATCAGTTGGATCGTCAATCATTTCTGGTACTAAAGCTGGGTTACTTCTGCGTTCCTTTGGTGATTGCTCTCGAATAACATCGTCTATTCTCGCAGGATGTTTGATTTTGTCCAGTACCTCTGGACTTAATTGTGATGCATCGCCTTCTGGATTAGACTTTTCAGCTTGACTAGGAACTGTTTCCTTATTCATAACTATTTCCCTAAATCCTAAACTTGTATGCCAAGCTTAAGTTCTTCTATGGTGGGGTACACACTATCTTGGGACTTAATTTCAGATAACGGCGGGTGAGAAAGGCGATCGCTTAACAAAACAGAATAAAAGCGTCAGTCGCCAGAATGGGCTAAACGCCCCGCTACCGCTAACAGAATGGATTTTGAACAAAAGAGCGGATAGCGCAGCATTAGCAAGTATTCGTACTCTTACAGAGAAGCAAGCTACGCGCAGCGTCTTGATTCTGCGCTCCTGAATTCTGATTCCTGAATTCTGACTCCTGAATTGTGGTTTTTGGCTGACCCAGAGAGTAATGTTATAAAAAATTGACATTGTGGCCATTGAGAAACACGTAGATTGCTCTTATTATCATGAAAGCATGACAATAAGATCCCAGAAGGGCTGATAAATTCGTGAAACAGCCAAAAAACCCACTTCATACCCCTTGATCCCTAGATATGCTTAGTGGTTAATATAGACTTAACAAAAAGAAATCCTCCGATTCCAAAGAAATGCTGATTTCGGCATTATAAGGAATTGAAAGGATGTTGGCTCAATTTAAAAACAGATTAAAAAATTTAAAAACTGGGCAAAACCAGGAGTCAGGAATAAGAAATTCATCTGGAATGGATGAGATTTTACATAGCATTCTTTAACCAGGGGAAATCATTTACCGCTTAAACTACTGGAGGCCAAA
>CAXUOL010000674.1:1843-4149 GCA_964252435.1 uncultured Nostoc sp. | reverse complement strand
TCTGCGATCCGCAGTTGGGTTGGTTCCATTTGCAAGGCCATAATCAGACACTCACTATTGCCTCCAGCCCCAGCATGAGCGATTCCACGCAGACGACCCCAGATAATAATATCTCCATCTGCAATTACAATACCACCTGGATTTAAATCTCCCAAGAGAATTACTGTCCCAGGATGACGAATTTCTACTCCAGAGCGGACTGTCATTTCTAAATAGAGGGCATCTTCTTGGGGGATCGCTGTAGCTATTGGCTCGGAACTCAGGGAAGTTACGGGCTGTAATTGTTCTACTGAATACCCAGAAGTTACAGCAGCGATCGCAGTTTGCCGCCGACTTGTCGAGACAGATATCAGCCGGAGTTGGACTTCATTCAAAGCCTCGGCGAGTTCTTGGAGTTGTCTGGTATCTACTAAGCGGTCTTGTGCCATTAGATGCACAGGTGTGTTCGATACACGGAAGCGATCGCCTGCACTCAGACGTTGCCTGATTTGTTGCCAAATATCAGACCAAGTGAGTTCTGAGGCAGATACTTGAGATTCCGAGGGCAAAATTAATAACAGTCGTCCCTCCTTACTCTTTAACTGGACTTGACTATTGTCTTTTACACGATGCCCTGGTAATGCTAACTCATCGGGATTTAAGTCAGTCAAGATAAAATCCGATCCAGCATTAGTATTTGACTCGACATCTGGGTCAGCAGGATTTGACTCTACATCCCCAAGAACAGTATTTGATTTTAAATAAAGGAGGACAGATTTTAACTCAGCATCTGGGAGGATAGAATCTGACTCTACATCAGAAACAGTAGAATTTACCTCTACCTCAGAAAGGATAGAGTTTGATTCTGCATTAGGAAGTGCAGAATTTGACTTTAGATTGGGAATCGCAGAATCAGAAGTCATGCAGTACTAGCCAAAAGACAACAGATTTTAAATTTTAGGTCGCACCTTTGGTGCGCTGACAGCGCAACTTGGATTTTGGATTTGTGTCACTCACACAACGACCGGCTCAGTGACCACAAGGGGTGTTGGCGTAGAGGGATATTAGTCCGACATTAACCAAAAGACTCTTTAATCTAAAATTTCAAATCTCAAATTGGCACGGTCAACCTCTGATAAACTGTCCCCAAAGCATCAGCATCGCCAACGTTACCTGGAAACAGTACCACAGGTAAATCAGGAAACTGAGGATGATCGGATGGCGTTAACACCATTGAACAACCAGCTAAAATTTGACCAAGTAAACGGGCTGAAGTTAAAGCTAGTCCAGTACTCAAAACATCATTAGAAGTAATACCACCCTTGCTGATTAAGAATCCTATATCAGATGGTAAACCGCGGACAATATCCATCAATAAACCTGAAACTTTTTCCCCAAACTCCAATCGTGTCTTGACATCTTTAAAATTTAGTTCCTGACGGCTAGTATAAACCACTGGTGTTTTGCCAGCTTCGTGTGCTGCCCGTGTACTTTCTTGGATTTCAGTTAGTAATGTCGCAGATTGATTTGCATCATCAAGTAATCGCGCTACATTCACTTCGATTCCTACAGTTCCTTCTAGTTGCAACAGCGCCTCTAATTGCTGGGTAGTCTTTTTCACATGGGAACCAACAATCACCGCACCTGGTTTGCCTTGGCGCACGTACTGTGCCATGTTTTCGGCAGCAATGGGTTGGGGTGGTAAAGCGGCTAAAGCCGTTAAAATACTTGCTGCACTGCGAAACAGAAAGCGTTTCCCTTGACTTGCGGCTGCTAATATATCTACTGCAAAGTGATTGAGATCGGCTTGAGTTTCACCATCAACGACAGCGCACTGATTACCATGAAGTTGTAACAATCGTTCCAAACTACCAGCGCGAATATCAGCTAGGAGAAACCTTTCTACAACTTCGGCACTAATTCGTCCTTGAGTCTTTTCTTCGACGTACTTGGGTAAGTAACTGTGATGGTAGCTGAAGACTGAATCACGGGCAAATTCGGTTTCATGGACTGGGGTGGGTACACCGCCAATAATCAAGTAATGCACGCTATCGCGGGTGATGCGTCCGCCGTCAAAAAATGCTGGTACGAGAAAATGAGCATCAAAGGGGCCAAGTTCTTGGGCGATCGCATCTGTTTCAATGGGATAATGCCCCCGCAAAGTAGAATCAGAACGGCTGACAATCAAAAAATCGTCAATTCCTTCAGCATTCAAAGCGATTTTGAGGTTGTGGCAAACTTCTTTGGTGACAGATGCAGCTGACTCTGGCGTTAGCGATCTAGTATTAGTCAGCACAAAGAAAATCGGCGAATCATCCTGCAACCCG
>CAXUOL010000674.1:0-1743 GCA_964252435.1 uncultured Nostoc sp. | reverse complement strand
TGCAATTTTCTGATTTCTGCTTGGACATCGATCGCAATTTGCAATGATTGATTTAGCAGTTGAGCATATTCGCCTGCTTGATTACTAACTTGTAAAGCTCGCAGACTGGCTAAATTATTCACAAATAACTCTTGGTTATTAGCAAGCAATTTTTTATTATCTCGCAAAATTCGTTCCGTTTTCAGAGCGCGGACTAAATCTTCTCTAATTAGTTGCAAGGCGGCGGTTACTTTATCTCGGTCATGGATACTGCTTTCTACGTTTCCTGATGCTGCCAATTGGTCATTAATATCGATGGCAGCAACCAGGTCATGATATTTATCAACTTCATCTAAAAGTATTGTCAGTCCTTCAGGACAGGTTAATTGTCGCCACAGCCATCGCCCCACCAATATCGGCATTGGCACTAAAATTAGTAAAAGAATTCCTAGTCGAACTGAAGAACCAATTGTTGGCAGAATAATAAATGCGTAAACAAAGCCGACAATTATTGGCGTTAGCGCCAGCGTCACCAGCATTTCACTGATAAAAAACCCTAATCGCTTCTTGCTATCTCGCAAAACCGAGGGTCGAAAAACGTCTTCTGGATCGAACCCAGTCAAACGTCTCAGTTCCCCCTTACTAATTTCCAAGCCTATTAAGTCCGGCTGCACGTCTGCATACTCCTATGGAAACCCAAGTTGCGTATTCATTTTAATCGGGTTTACCGTGATGATTGTGGTTATATTCAGGAAACCAGTTTTCATCTAAGATTTGTTCTAAAGAACCAATGGGTATAGAGGGGAATATGTCAATGGTAAGTTGAGAGCGATCGCTTGCTTCTATCCTTGCATCTTGATAACATTCATCAAATATTTCTAAAATATAAGGTTTTAAGCTAGGACTATCTTTAAGAGCTTTTTTAATCTCTCTACGAAAAGTCCTAATTTCCCCTTTCCAATGTCCTTGATTACGTTCTCGTTCATTATCCCAACACTTAAGTTTTAGTAGATGTTCAAGAAGCTTAATTAATAAACTTTCAATTGTTCGCTTCTCCTTTCTACCCATAGTTTCTAATTCTTCTAACAAATTATCTAAATCAACAGCAGAAAACTGTCCAGCACGAAGTTGGTTTATAGTTGTCCTCAACCACAGATAATAATCTTCGTCGTATAAGGTTTGAGTTGCTGATTGGATTATTGGTTTTACCATAGACTAGCCGCATTCCTACTATTTTTTTAATTTAGCTAGATCGACTTAGGGTAAATGCCAACTCAGTGTGACTTGCACTTGTCCATCAGGTAAAGCTGACATTTCCCATGCACCATCTGGAAGTTCAGAGGCGATGTCTTGCGACAAGCCGCTTTGCGTCTACGCATCCATCATTTTACTGCCATAGCCACCTTTTGGACGTTCGCAAGCGGTAGGTTTGATAATTGAGGCATCATTGGCGATCGCAATCTGAATGCAGTTAACTTCACGAGTGAAAATGTTGGTACGGCAGTAGGTGACAATGATGTAATTCTGCGGACAGGAGATGGCGGCGTATTGTGGGTTCGTCAAAATATAATACCAAGAAAGCCGTAGGGGGACAGTCTAACACCTCTGGTGCAGAGGACTTACCGAAGGCACTTGTGTTGGTCGCAAAGGTAATGGCAGCCGCTGACCAGGAACGTTACAGAGGGACATCATGCAGGAATCCAATGTTTATTAGACCTCTTGCATAAGTCGAATAGACCCCCCTTAATCCCCCCGATATATTGG
>CAXUOL010000673.1:0-4152 GCA_964252435.1 uncultured Nostoc sp. | reverse complement strand
CTCTGCCCCTCTGCCCCTCTGCCCCTCTGCCCTACTCCCACTTCTAAATTTTTAAAGTGAATTTAACATCATCCGCAAAGAGAAAGACTACAATCAAAACGGACAAATATTTCATGCTCCAACAACAGAGGATTACAAAGCTGTGTCCGACTTAAATCGCGGAATTATGAAATTTAAGGGAGCAGATTCCCCAAAAGTAGTCACTATCTCTACCGTGTTGCTTCTGGGATCGATCGCTGCTCTCGTCATCTGGGCGCTACAAGCTGCCTATGCGCTAAACTAAAACCATTAGTAGTCTAGAAGGACACTTGTCTTAAACGGTTTCCGTCTTAGCCAAGTGTCCATTTAGCAATTAATAATTAAAGAAGAATCCAGAATCCAGAATCCAGAATTCAGAATGCTTTTGGAATTCAAACCACTAGCTGATTGTAGACTCTAAATCTATAATTTAGATTGTTTTTAAACGCCTGTGTTCATCCTCTAGCCATCATTCTGACCGGAGGCGGAGCGTCTCCGGCTCCGCTCCTGACTCCTGAATCCTGAATTCTTTTTGATAAAAGCCCCTTTTATAACCATCAAAAATTTCAGCAAAACTTTAGATTTGAGGTTTTAGATGGAAAATTTAAATCTAAAATCCAAATTCCAGAATGTTTGAACCTTGGGGTGTTTTCGTTATTTTAATTATCTGCCCCCTTTTGGGCGGATTACCCCTAATTGCATGGATAACTTACGCCCTGAAGCGGAAGCAGTTATCACAAGTTGGTACAGGAAACATTAGTGTATCAGCTGCCTTTTATCATGGGGGTAAAATTGTCGGAATTCTGGCAGTCTTGTCAGAAGCTTTTAAAGGAGTTGCAGCAGTCTTACTCACCCGCATTTTCTTCCCAGATGGATCGTTTTGGGAATTGGTTGCCCTGATCGCTCTGGTAATGGGTAGATACTGGATAGGCAGAGGAGCAGGTACGACAAATGTTGTCTGGGGATTTGTTGTACACGATCCACTGGTAGCGGTATTTGTATCTTTTTTTGCAGGTATTACTTTTACAATTCTGCAATCAAGAAAGGTAGTCAAATTTGGGGTTTTGCTGCTTTTTCCTTTGTTTGTGGCACTTCTGCACCTAAGCGATATTCCCAGAATATTTGCTGCTGTGGCTTTGGCAGGTTTAATGGGTTGGATTTACACCAAAATTCCTGATGATATGAAACTGCCAGCCCAAGAAGCACAAACAGAATCGCAAGCGATGTTGGAATTTTTACGCGGCGATGTCTACGACGGGCTACGCCAACGCGCTATGGTTTCTCTAGATGAAGAGTTGAATGCTGCCATAGTTGGAGAAAAGGCGGCGACATTATCTCAAATTAAACGCTGGGGCTATCCAGTGCCGAAGGGATGGGTACTAGCCCCCATCGACGATCCAGAACTGTTAACAGAATTTCTCCAGCCATCAGAATTATCCCCCCTGGTGGTACGTTCCTCCGCGATTGGAGAAGACTCAGAACACGCTTCTGCTGCTGGACAGTATGAAACAGTTGTCAATGTTACTAGTCCACAAGCATTACAGTCAGCGATCGCCCAAGTTCAAGCTTCCTACAATCATCCTTATGCTGTCCAATATCGGCGCGATCGCGGCTTAAATGATACAGCAATGGCTGTGTTAATTCAACAACAAGTCCAGAGTGTATATTCTGGCGTTGCTTTCAGTCGCGATCCCATTACCCAGCAAGGCGATGCGATCATCATTGAAGCCCTTCCAGGCAGCCCAACGCAAGTCGTTTCGGGAAAAGTCACACCAGAACAATATCGCGCTTTTGTTGTTGAAACAGAAAATTCTTACTCTGTACAATTAGAGGGTCAAGGACGAGTACCACAATCATTAATCAAACAAGTTGCATACTTAGCCTATCGACTCGAAAAACGTTATCATGGCACTCCTCAAGATATCGAGTGGAGTTATGATGGTCAAACGCTTTGGGTGTTGCAATCTCGACCAATCACGACTCTGTTGCCCATCTGGACACGCAAAATCGCTGCTGAAGTGATTCCCGGAGTAATTCACCCCTTAACATGGTCAATTAATCGTCCCTTAACTTGTGGAGTTTGGGGAGAATTTTTTACTTTAGTTTTAAGCGAACGCGCCTTGGGATTAGATTTCACCAAAACAGCAACTCTGCATTATTCCAGAGCCTACTTTAATGCTTCCCTCTTAGGAAATATTTTTCTCCGCATGGGACTGCCGCCAGAAAGTCTGGAATTTTTAACTAGAGGAGCTAAATTAAGTAAACCATCATTGCAGTCAACTTGGGAAAATTTGCCAGGACTAGGGAAGTTGCTGAAGCAGGAATTAAATTTAGAAAAAGACTTCAAGCAGGATTATCACAAACGGTTCATTCCTGGGTTGTCGCAGTTGGCGCAGGAAGATATAGATAGCTTGGAAACACTGGAGTTGTTGGCAAGAATTGATTTTATTCTGGAGTTACTGCGTCATGGAACGTATTACAGCATTTTAGCTCCCTTGAGTGCTGCCCTAAGACAGGCGATTTTTCGGGTAAAAGATGGGCAAATCGATCATAGCGTCACCCCAGAGGTAGCCGCATTGCGATCGCTCAGTGCGATCGCTACAGATGCCAAGCAGGTATTGGTTGAGTTTGAGCCACAGCAAGTATTTGAACAATTAAAGCAAACCCCTGAAGGAGAAAAGATCCTCCAAGAATTTAACGAATTACTTCAGGATTACGGCTACTTAAGTGAGGTGGGAACTGATATCTCCGTTCCCACTTGGCGGGAAAATCCTCAGATGATTAAGCAGATGTTTGTACAGCTAATGCAGGGGAACGAACCACAAGCAGGCGCTAAAGACGCGATTAATAGTATCTTTGCCAGTAAGCGCAAACGCTCTTTTGTGCAACGGCGTGTGGATATCAAAGGACGAGTCACCGAAGTTTATTCCCGACTTTTAGCTGAATTGCGTTGGAGTTTTGTGGCTTTAGAGAAAATTTGGTTAAAGTCTGGCTTACTCAGGCAAACAGGCGATATCTTTTTTCTCAATTTTGATGAAGTGCGGCGTTTAATTGCGGATGAAGATTCCAACTTCATAGAACAGTTAGATAAGTTAGTGGAATTTAGGCGATCGCAATTCCTCCAAGATAGCGAGATTATTCAAATACCTCTTTTAGTCTATGGCAATACACCTCCTCACCCATTAGCTCCCTCTGAACTTTACTCTGACCAAATTTTACAAGGTATTGGAGCCAGTCACGGGCAAGCCGAAGGTAGAGTGAAAGTGTTGCGAAATTTACAAGAGATTCCAGAAATCGATCGAGATACGATTCTGGTAGTGCCTTATACAGATTCCGGCTGGGCCCCATTGTTATTAAGGGCTGGAGGATTGATTGCCGAAGCTGGGGGAAGGCTTTCTCACGGTGCGATCGTTGCTCGTGAGTATGGAATTCCCGCAGTGATGGATGTTCGTGGTGCTACATGGCTTCTGCAAGATGGTCAACGAGTTAGGATTGATGGGTCTAGGGGTATTGTGGAATTATCTAACGATTTAAGACCCGAATGATTACCACTTCCCTTAAAGACTTGCCAGAAGAATCGGTTTCTCATAATGCCGAAATCAAGAAAAAGGTGATGTTACGCTTCGGCGATTTACCTCACCTAACTAACTTTTCTCAAGCACGTTTTGCTCCTGGACAAACCGCAGCAGCACACGCGCATCAAGATATGTGCGAAGTATTCTTTGTAGAAGCTGGTTCGGGAGTAATTCACATCGATGGTAGAGAATACCCCCTGCTTCCGGGAAACTGCGTAGCCATCGAACCGGGAGAAGTACACGAAGTTGTCAATAGTGGCTCAACCGAACTTGTTTTGACATACTTTGGTTTGCGAGTCGAAAAATCGAGCTAATCATCAGTTAGGAGCATTAACTAGCAATTTAGGTTAGTTTGATTTTGAATAAAACACGCAGTGGGGGCATAACAATGTTATGTCCTTAGAAAAGTTTGGGGATCTTGTTTATAAATCAATACAGTTCAGATAAACCCAAAACCCTGATGTAGAGACGCGATTTATCGCGTCTTCAAAGATCAAGATTTACTAATATACCAAGGGTGTCGCGCCGCGCATCTGACGTAAAGAATTTATACAAGCAG
>CAXUOL010000672.1:1140-4155 GCA_964252435.1 uncultured Nostoc sp. | reverse complement strand
ACAACCATTGGTTGTCGAAATCCAACTGGATGGTGTCTACACAGTTCCAAGAGGCTCGGTTCAATTTTTGCAAGGAATTAGCAATGTCGATCCCGTTTCAAGTCGTAAATGACTTTCTCCAAATACCAGTTTGCCGACTTGCCAGGATTAATCTGTTGTTGGTGCTTAAGTAATCTGATAGCAACAGAACCGTTACCAGATAGCAAGTTTAGTAAATCATTCTGTAAACTTTTGCTTGCGCCAGTACCAAAATACTCTACTTCTGGTGGGTGTGTTCGTACCTCTAGGCTTTTGAGTTCTACTATCTGGCATTGCACAAGAGACTCTTTTTGACGTGCTTGCTCCATGAGCTTGTCAAGTTCAGACTTGTTTTGGAGTAGCTGTTTGATTTGCTTGTCCAATTCGGCTTTTTTCTTGTCTACTTGAGACTGTAACTTGCGTACCTCTAATAATTTGTTTTCTAGGTCTGTTAAACTTTGCATAATATTGGATTGATTTCGTTCTCAATCTACCATCTACGGGTTATCCTAATATCAGCATCAGAATATACTCGTAACTACGCAATTTTTTTATAATAATCCAGTTTTTGACTTAAGGGTAGACAGTGCAGTGCTTGAGCGGCAGATGGGTGACAACCAATGGTTGTCACTTATGTGATTAGGTTGCATCAAGGCTGTTTTGATGCTGGCGCTTAACTCTTGTGTAACGGTAGTTTCAATATGTTTTGTTATTTCTGCATAAAGAGCAAAAGTTACTAAACCTGCTGCATGAAGAAAGCGATCGCATTTGGCTGTCTGGAGTCAAAATTGTTTGTGGCTTATTTGATGACAAGGGGAAGAATTAAGAGATGCAGAGCGCACATTTCCAAGCTGGTTTAACCCAGAAGATATTTACAACCATTTCAACGGGAAGCCGATTGATTTTGATACTTAGCTCTATCTTACAGAAAATTACCTAAGTCTCGGCTCAATACCATTTTCATCAATCTTTATTATTTTTCTCTTCTTTTCCTGTGACTAACATCATAAATTTTTTGCCTATAGTTGTTAATTGAACTGTTGTATCATTAAAGTCTATAAGAGATAAATTAGGCATTTTGCTTACTCCACCTATATTTATCAAGGATTTATTCAATAATATTTCCAGACTTTCTATTAAATCTTCTTCGCTCATTTCTGCTTTGATGTTTACTTCTGATATTAACCGAGTGATAGAAAAATCTTTGATTAATTTGATTTCAACCTCTTTAAATATAATGTCTAGTACCTTTGCGTCATTCGGTGATATTTTTTCCAAAATATCTATATAAGATGGATGAATAAATGTCCCTTTAATAGACGATTCTAATAACTTAGACCATTTTTCGCTTAATATTTCATCTTCTTCGAGTGAAATATTTTCCAGTATTGGTATTAAGGTTTTTGTGGGTACTTTTTTCGGCTCTACTCCTGCATTGTTGAGTTTTTCATAAATCTCTTCCAGAGCCTTTGCTGTTCTTTTTGCATTAAAACATCTCACTTCATTGATAACTGTTTCAATAGCGATTCCATCTACTCCTTCAAAAACTTTTGAAATAAATTTATATATATCGCCTTTAACTGTAAGAGCAAATGCAGCGCCTTCAAATATTGCTAGCCAATCACTCATAGAAATCCTTTTCTTTTTAGTAATTTTAAATCGGCTTCAGTAGTATTATAGTTCCAGCATAGCTCCAAAACCTGCAACCATTATAGGGGGCCAGCCGAGATACAGAAACTGTTGGTTATTTCCTCTCTGTCGCTAACTTCGATGGTGCTTACCTTCTTAATATTACTTGGGATGTAGTATGAGGTGTAGATTGTCTATAATCGCACCCTCTCCAAGTCATAGTCAGTCACTCGTGCGATGGGCGAAGTCCCGCCAAGGGCGATCGCATCTCTGAAAGTAAAAAGCTCGTCACCGTTTTCAGATATTCCTGGGGACATCCATTCGATGCAGTAGAACCAGGAATCGCAAATCAGTTGGATGCCTTGGACAATCCTTGCTGGTGGCCCGTCGCCATGAAATCGGAACTCGACTAATTCACCTAGTTCAAACACAGGCTTTTCTTTGGTAACTAATTGTAACTTGCCTGTGCCAATAAGTTCACGTCCTAAAACAGTTAGATTATCCTTGCCGGAGACAATCTCATAACTCCAGCCTTTAGCTGACCACTCTACACCGCAACAGTAACCGAAAGATTTGGTGGTAGTGACGTAGACTTTCTCCAACAGGGAAACTTCTAAGGAGGGAATCTTTTTACCCCAAGGTGGTGAAAGATACCAACAAGTTTCTAGATTCTGAACAAGGTTAATCATGGTTATGCCTCCTGACTGGACAATAGATGCCACAAGTAATCAATTCGTTTCCATGCCACAGCAGCTTGTCGGGGAGAACAACTCAAACCATAAGCACGACGGGCATCGTAATTGCCTTTGATTCCCTTGGCTACTCCAACGGGAATCCCAAAAGCCACTTCACGAATGCCGGGTTCAAAGCTTCGGTCTTCATGAGAGAACCGTACTTGCGTAATCTGATTTCCAATTTGGTCTGCCCAGGGGGTTGGCTGTTGACGGTAGAATAAGCCATTGGGGTAGGCAATGATAAAGACTCTTTCTCTTTCATGTGGCAAGCCGAGGCAGTACGCGGGTATAGTTTCCCATTCGCATACGTACCGGATTTTGGAAAAGTCTTTGAGGACTGTTGCCATTCCTCTAGAGAGTAGCCCTGTTGGGTTTTCGATGAGAGCGATTGCTGGTCTACACTGGTTGATGATGCGGAACATTTCACGCCACAGTCCTGACCTGGGGTCGTTAAGTCCTTTTTTATCTCCAGCGTTACTGGTGCCGCTACAGGGGAATCCCCCGCACAAAATGTCGAACTGTCCTTGGTGGCAACGGTAGTTGATAATATCTGCGTGGATTGGAATTCCTGGTTGTTCATAGCGCAATTTTGATTGAGAATAAGGGGAGATTTCGACAAATTGCTGGACTCGGA
>CAXUOL010000672.1:0-1126 GCA_964252435.1 uncultured Nostoc sp. | reverse complement strand
CCCGCGGCTGATATTCCGTGGTGGCAGAGTCCGCCGATACCAGAGAAAAGAGAAAGGACTGATTTCATGAAGCGATCGCTGGATCTGGCTGTAAATTATCTCGCCAAGTTCAAAAATTTTGAGGTCGATAAATCGCACAACATCGTCGCAGTGCCGAGCTTACCGTAAAGGCGGTTTTTCTCAACAATCAACTCAATAGTGCGATCGCTTGGGTCTTTGGTGTAGACAGCATCGCGGTAAAGCATGATTAACTGGTCACAAACCTCAAAGATTTCGCCAGAATTACGTAACAGATGACGATTGGGGCGTTTATCAGCCGTTGTTTGATTCCCCCGATTGATTTGACAGCCCAAGAAAACAGGGATTTTGTGAGACTTAGCAATATCTCGAATCTGGCGGGTAATCTTGCCGACTTCAAAAGCCATGTTCCCGCCGGACTCCAGAGGAATCTGCTGCAAGTAATCAATGAACACAGCCCCAATAGAGCCACCGAATTCGGCAATGGCACGGCGCACCGCACTTGCAATCATTGGGGTTGTAGGGGAGGAATGCTCGTAAACTTTCCAAGGCAGTTCCACCATCTGTCCTATGCCTTGTGCTATTTGTTCCCAGTAGCATTGAGTATTAGTTTGAATCATAGAAGCGTCTACGCCTGTGATTCGGGCTAGCATTCGGGCATTGAGTTGATTCTTGTCCATTTCTGGAGTTACATACAGAACTGGTTTTCCAAGTTTGGTCATGATTTCGTAAGCGTAAGAAATCATGAAATGAGTTTTGCCCATGTGGGATTCAGCAGCCACTACAACTAAGCTGCTGGGATAAATGCCACCGGTGATATTTTCTAAGTCGTACCAACCAATTCTGTCGCCTGCCATGTTCCCCATCTCCAGCTTTTGAAAAAGTTCAATGCCCATGTCTTGTGCGGAGAAAACCTTGCAGCGTTCATCACTTTGATTTTGGGTAACGCCAAAAACTTTCGCCTCAGCTTGCCCAAGCACAAGTGGTAGTTCAGTTTGCGTCTCGTAACCGAGTTGGACAATTTCATTGCCCACTTTGATTAGCTGCCGCCGTCGATATTTTTCCATCACCAGATCAGCCAAAGCATCAATGTTGACGGCGGATACAG
>CAXUOL010000671.1:0-4156 GCA_964252435.1 uncultured Nostoc sp. | reverse complement strand
TGTCCCGGAGGGATTTTACCTGGTGCAATGCGGCTTCGCTCAACAGAATTCCGCGTTGTTGAGCCTGAATTGCTTGTGTCATCTGCTTTTCAACTCCTTAATTAGTATAAGCGTTACCCTATATCGGCTTGTTAATGCTTCTGGGTTGCTCGTTAAGTGTTTTTGTATTCATTCTAGCGGCTTAGATGTTGCTAGATGCCAAATTGTAAACACTCCGTCAAAAGTAGCCAAAGATTTCTATTCTAGAATTGAGAGACTCAGTGTGTTTATACATTCGGGATTCTTGAAATTCAAGCCTTGCGGCAGCCTGAGAAGCAATCATCCTTCAGGTGCAGCCATAAAAATTTAATCCGAGGCTAGCTAGCCCCCAAAGTTTACTTCCAAATTGCTTCTTTTGATCTCTATGACAAGTTTTAATCGCTCTACCAGTCGTCGGTTGAAGAAATTAACTCAAATTCCTTCTGTATGGGAGGGCGATCGCCGTCCGTTGTCATCACCAAACCAGCACTCAGACTCAGAGGCAAAGGGAGAATGTATTCTTTGGGTAGATTACTCCCAAGGTGTTGTTCGAGGAATGGACGTGGTAGCTTCAGATACCGGACCAGAAGCAATAGTTCGCACCTTAATGCAAGCAATGGAGCATCCTCAAAGTCCAGCAAGACCTGCTAGACCTCAAAGAATTGTAGTCAAAGACCGCGAGATCCAATTTTACCTGCGGGGAGTGCTGCAAGATTTGGATATCGCCATTGACTACGCACCAGAGCTGCCTTTAATTGACGAACTATTTCGTGGATTCGCCGATATCCTCGATAGTCAAACCCCCGACTTACCCCCACAGTATGCGCAAATCTTGCGAGAGAAAGCATTTGCAATTTGGCAAACAGCACCTTGGGAATTTTTGGAAGAACAGCAAATTTTGTCAATCGAGATTAATAAGTGGGATGTTGGCACACTCTACGCCTCAGTTATGGGAATGCTGGGAATGGAGTATGGGATTTTGTTTTATCGCTCAGAAGAGTCTTTAAAACAGTTTCGTGCCACAGTTCTAACAGATGAAGAATCAACAGAGCATCTAGAAGAAGCGTTCCTCAAGCAAGATTGCTTGTTTCTCACTTTTGAGAGCGTTGACGAAACTGATGAAGATGATGATGATGAAGATGATTTAGCGGATCTGCCATTATCAGAAATTGACCCGACTTTTGGTAATATCCACCCCTTAGAAGGACTCCGGTCTGTTTTGTATGACGAAGAAGCACTGGTAATCTTGGTTGCTATAGAAAGCCTAAGTCGCTTTATTCGCGATCACCGTCGCCAACTTCATGAGGACATCTTTCCTACTCTCAACCGTCGCTATCGCATTTCTCTGCCGCAGTCGGAAGAATCAACTAAATCTGTGGCTGTGACAGTCTCTACCATGCCGCAGTTAGCATCAGAATTAGAGGAAATGGCAGGCTTTGGTATTGACGATCGCGAGATTGAAAATCAAGATTTTCAATCATTGCAAGATGACTTGATACCAGAAGATTCCTTCCTCAGCTTAGATGTAGTGTCCTGGGAAATGTTGGATTCTCTACGAAAGGGGGTCAGCTACCACCAGGCTAGTGAAATCAAACAAGTGGGTGATGGTTTGCCGGTGATTTTAATTCAAACCTCCCGACCCAAGGCGAAGACTGTAATTGAAAGAATTGAAGCAGCAGGCGGATTGAAAGCAATTTGCTTTAATCCAGGTGCTGATCCCTTTGATGGCGATCGCTACGACCTGGGTTTATTGCAAACTCAAAATGGCGAATTGTTCCTATTCGGTGAATTTTTAGATGAAGATCCGATTCATGTCGAAGCCCGAAAAAAATGGAATCAGCGGTGTAAAAATACTAAGGGCTACTGTGGCTTAATCATTGCCAAAGGACTAACGGGAGCCTCCCGTGGCAATCCTCAGTTACGAGATATGATGGCTTTGTTTGAAGGGCGATCGCTTTCACCTAAAGATTTAGGTATTGGCACTCTCCAACTTATGCCCCAACTTAAATTTGAGTAATTGCATGAATTGCCGCAATCCTGAATCTCAAATTATCGGTATCAGAAATTAAGTTGATGTGTATTTGATTGGCATATTGACTGAAACTGCATTTAAGAAAGGAAAAGGGGGAGGCTTTGTCTGTTTGTTAACGTTTACCCCTCCCATCCCTCGTATGCAGTCTTTTAACCAGAGCAGAGTGTTTCCGGTTCCACTCAGTCTTCGTCATCCGCGTACCGATCAGGGCGTGGCACTTTGTAATGAATATTCATGTATATGTCAATACTAATAAGCGACTAATTTTGAGAAGCTAACTTTATCTAAATTTCATGAAGTACCTGTATTTTTATAGTTTTCTAGTCCTTTTACGGTAACGACTATAAGTATAAATAACTACGGGAATTTAAAGAATTATCTACAAAGACTGCTTGAATCAAACCTAACTGATGCACTTAGATATTAGAATCTTTTTTTTGACAAGTTTTTGAGTTTAGCATCCTGTTATATATCAATATCATTAAGCAAAAGTTCAGATATATATCTTTTTCTTTGTAATTTTTTTATAAAGGAGAAAAACTAGATTTGCTAGTGTCTAAATGAAGATTATTTAAAGTGCGTAAATAATAGCTATAATAAACACAGTGCCGAGAAAATTAAAATATACGATTCTTTTTATCGGTATACTTACCAGAGAAAAAATAGTTGTAATAAAAATTTTATTGGCAGTAATTTATATCTTGGCTTAAATATGAGGAAAAGATTTTATGGCAAAATTATAGTGTCCTACTTGGCTAAAAATGATTTACATAACTTCCAGATAGACAAATAGGAAAAATCGCCAAAAATGCTGATTTTACAGCAAGTTATATCGCTGGAAGTAAGATAAAAATATGCAAAACTTTATTGCATTATGACGATAAGTTATTATAAAAACATGAAACAAAACTAAAATATTAGTATCGGCAACAGTCAAGTAACATCACATCTATTCTGGATGAATTTATCTGTGTGAAATTACAGATGTTGCTGTCAAATTTTACCAAACTACTTGGCAATTTACACTCAGTAGACTGAGTTTTCTTCCCTTTTTTCTGGCTACTATATTGGCACTAGAAAGCAATCAGCTTGATCGAGGCAAGCCAAAATTCATAACTGTTCAAGTAGCTCTGAACTTCTTGGTTACAGTAAGGTTACAGATGGGTATTTGTCGCTTATTTGCTTACTTTATAAGTGACTATTCACGCTCTATATACACCACTCTAACCCGCCAGTCAGCCAGCCTTTCAGCATGATAATGATTGTGAAGCTTTATTTTTTGGTGTTCTAGCGGATGTTCTCTCCAAGGAGGTTTGACGAACTTAGTTAAGAGAGAAGGTCAAATGCTTTCAATGGAGAATAATTTTGGAAATCTTCATTGAGTCAACATTAGGTATCTCGAATTCATTTATAAAATTTCATTGTCAGGCTTTACTCATGCTGTTAGTAGGGTTATTATCTTCAAAAGCAACTATGTGCTATTTATGCTGTCACAATAGTAACAAATAAAGTGTAGTATTTTGATTTTTTTAGAAAATGATCAATCCTTTGACAAAACGAACATTTTTAATATTAATGATATTACTTGTTTCCTGAGACAAACTCTGATAACCTTATCGGTTCCCTCATTAATTTAGACTCTTTCGACCATCTAAATATACAGCAGATAGCATGATAGCAATGACAAATAAAAAATGGGCCGTTAAACGCATAACAGTTAATCTTGCAACGCAGGAAGCGGAAAAACTAGAAAAATATTGCCAACAAACAGGTAGACCTGCAACTGACGTGATTCGTGAACTGATTAGAAGTTTGCCTGTCTCTGATGACAACAAAGATGAAAACAACTAAGAAGTTACTTTTACGACTTATCCATAAAACTGCTTTCCTACCAAAAAAATATCTATGATACTTTTGAGAGTCCGCGGCTATGGACAAAAGTTTGTCTAGATGATACAGACGCGTTTTTATCGCGTCTGGTCATATACCGCGACTAAAAGAAGTAATCAAAAAGGTTTTAGTATCGACATTTGCAAGCATTAATATGCTGCTGGAGTTGATATTAAGTAGCAAATTCCGACACCAACCCAGTTACAATCTGTAAAG
>CAXUOL010000670.1:4003-4170 GCA_964252435.1 uncultured Nostoc sp. | reverse complement strand
CAGCACCGCCATCAATGGTGTCAAAGCCAAAGCCACCATCTATGAAGTCATTACCCGCTCCACCATTGAGAACATTATTGGCATCATTACCAACAATTGTATCGTTGCCAGCTGTACCAATTAAATTCTCAATGCTGACTAAAGTATCTGTGAGAGTAGAATTTCCT
>CAXUOL010000670.1:0-3903 GCA_964252435.1 uncultured Nostoc sp. | reverse complement strand
CAGCACCGCCATCAATGGTGTCAAAGCCAAAGCCACCATCTATGAAGTCATTACCTGCTCCACCAAATAGTTTGTCATCACCATCAAAGCCTCTAAGGGTATCGTTGTCACTACTGCCGAAGACAACATCATTGCCATTAGTTCCGTAATAATTAATTGCCACGAAAGTTTATCCTTAATAAAGATTAATTGTTAATATTAGGACTTACAATTTGACAAAAAGACAATTATGTGAAAAAGGCTGTAATTTTCTTTTCCACCTACTTCTGTGACTGCGATATTTCCTGTTAATCTGACAACTAAAAAAATAAGTTGAGTCAGCTAGGCAGGAATAGCTCGTGAGTGGAAACTACATTTCCAACTTGGAAATAGGAACTAGGGAAAACTTCTTAATATTAGAAGGAGTGCCAATTCATATAACTGTCCATTTGTACAGCGTGTAAGTTCTAGATATAAGACTGTTAAGCGTGCGAATCACGCTTGACACCCTCATATTAAGTAATCAGTGTAGTTACGCAAGATTACGGAAAAAGAAAAAACTTTATGCAGCTAGCTCCCCTCTTCCCAATTTTCTACCGTATTCTCCAGCCAAGTTTTCCCAACTGCCTTTGGAGTGGAAATCCCCATACTAAAGCGATCGCACTCACATTCGATGATGGCCCCCATCCGCAATACACACCCGAAGTCTTGGCAGTATTAGATCGTTACAAGATTACAGCGAGTTTTTTTTGGTTGGGTGTTTGCGTCAACCGTTCACCAGCTATTGCTAAAGCCGTGAGCGATCGCGGACACTGGATCGGATTGCATGGCTACGATCATCGCTCTTTTCCCATGCTTTCCCCAAATGACCTGAAGGAGAGTTTAGAAAAAACCCAAGCTGCTATTTACAATGCCTGCAACCTGCAACCTCAACAAGTGCGAGATGTCCGCCCTCCCAATGGTTTATTTACACCTGCGACTTTAAAATTGTTTTTTCAGTGGAATTACCGCCCAGTTATGTGGAGCGTTGTACCAGAAGACTGGGTGCGGCCAGGTATTACCACCGTCGTACAGCGAATTATGCAGCAAGTCAAAAATGGTTCAATAATTGTTTTGCATGATGGTGCTTGCGGTGGAGAAGATGTTGCTGCCACAATTCAAATTTTGATTCCGCAACTGCTACAACAAGGTTATGAGTTTGTGACTGTTAATACTCTATGGCAGCAAGTTCAGACCAACTAAAGTACTAGCCTATAAAAATGTGGTGCTGGCGTGTTTAGTACTCAAAGTTAGCGATCGCCAATTTTGATTATTGGATAGCGATGGCTTCTCTTCTCTACGAGAGGCTACTTCGGCTTCGCTCAGTACAAGTGCGCGAACGAGAGGTTGGGCGAACGCCAACACCAAAAGCGATCGCACTAAGCTAGTTTAACTATATGCTTGACTGCGATGACAAACCATGATTATTTCAACTACACGCCTATCATCATCAATACTGTAAATTACACGATAACTTCCAACTCTAATCCGCCAACAATTCGACTGTCCCTTCAACTTTTTACAACCTTCTGGGCGCGGCTTAACTGTCAGATCCTCAATCTTGGAAGTAATTCGACTAATTACCTCAATTGGTAGGGCATCAAGTTCCTTTTGAGCAGAACGGGAAAAGACAACTTGATAATCATCCACTCAACTTACCCTGCTCATTGAGCGACCTTTTTACTTCAGCAAGTGGTATTTTCGGTTCATCAATTCTGAGCAGGGCAATTAAGTTGTAATAAATATCTTCCCAAATTTCACCGTGTTCCTCGAAGTCAAGCAGCACAGCAGTTTTATACCCTTGCTCATCTACCAAAAACTCTACAGTTAAGGGTATATCAGTTTCTTCTTCCATAGCAGCCCAGAGTTCGCCATGTTGTTTTAGGTCAACCAACACACCAGTCTTTTGCCCCAAAAAATTCATCAGAAACTGGACACCGGAAAATTGCATCTTTTCATCCGTGCCAGAAACCTCCCAATTCTCAATATCAGTTACAGGGTGAATAGACTGCATACTTGGCTTTAAATAACAACATCTTTTATTTATCTTATTAGTTTTAATACAAATTTACCTGAATTTGTCCATTTTCTAGCCAGGAGTATCAGCCTTTAGTGGCTGATATCCCAGTGGCTTATGCTAGTTCCTAGAGTTGATGTGTGGCGAGAAAAGCTTCGACTTCAGCAGCAGTCGGTTGAGATGCGATCGCACCTGCTTTAATAGTAGTCAGTGCCCCAACAGCATTGGCATAAGTGACAATGCGTTTTGCTGTTTCTGCATCTCGCAAACTGTGGATACCATATTGACTCAGTTGGTGGATGAATCCTGCTAAAAAGCTATCTCCTGCACCAGTTGTATCAACTACAGGGATGGAAAACGAGGGTAATTTGCCTTCGTTCTCACCCAGACAATAAGTGCAGCCGTTTTCCCCATCTGTCACCAGTACTCCCTCAATCGAAGCCAGACGGTAAGTGATAGCTCCGGGATCTGCGGTTTCAAATAGCCATTCAGCCTCTTCTTTGGAGAGTTTGAGGAAATCGACTCGCTTAAATAATTCTGGAATTTTTTGATGGGCAATGTTTGGCTCTTTCCAAAATACAGGACGCCAGTTGACATCCAGCACAATTTTTAAGTCGTAATGTTCTGCTAACTCTAAAGCGCGGTGAATTGCCTCCTCACTTTCAGGATAGGCTAATTCCAAAGTACCCAAAACTAGAAAATCTGCCTGTTGAAACAGCGAATCTGACAATTTTTTAGCTTGCAGGCGAGTATCGGCAAATTCTGCGGTATCGTACTGACCAAATCCGGCAAAAGTGCGATCGCCAGCCAGATCCCGTGTAACATAAACTTGTCGCGTTGGTGCTGTGGGATGGCGTTGTACTCCCGTAGTCTCTACACCTACATCTTGTAATAGCTTGACCAGTACATTTCCTGGCTCATCTTCGCCAACAGCTCCGATAAAGCCGGCTGATGTCCCCAGCTTGACTAAAGCACAGGCTACATTAGCTGGTGCCCCTCCTGGGTAGGGAGTCCAGGATTTCACTTCTTCCAGCTTTAGCCCTAATTCATCGGCTAAACAATCAAACAAAACTTCACCGAGGCACAAAACATGGGGATTGCTCATCTCATTTTCAATTTTAGATTTTGATTTGGGATTAGGAATTTACAGTATAAAATCTACAATAGTTTTTGCTAATCTGTCGCCAGTCCTTCATAGAATTAAATAGCAATTTTTACTACTCTATAGCATATATATGCTTCTCATCCTCGCTTAGTTTTTCTAAGTGCTTAGACAATACATTTATCAAAATAAGCTATATTTATTACATAAGGTTTCGCGTAGTTGATATTTTTGCCAACTTGAAATCCAAAGAAAATATTGACAATCGTATTACTGCTAACACTTGAAACCCCTACCAAGAAAAGAATCTTCTAGAATTAGAAAGAGCGATTAAGTACATATACCAAGGGAGGATAGAAATAGTCATGGCTGGTGGCAAGTCTGAGACCCCCGTTAGTCTGTCAGACAGAGAACTGCAAATTATCGACTTAGTAGCCGCTGGCTTAACTAACCAAGAGATTGCAGCCAAACTGGAGATTAGCAAGCGTACAGTTGATAACCATATCAGTAATATTCTCACTAAGACTGAGACAGATAATCGAGTAGCTCTTGTCCGCTGGGCTTTACAGTGGGGCAAAGTCTGCTTGAATGATGTCAATTGCTGTACTCTACCTAACCAGATTGAATAAACAATTTACTAGTAGAAGCGTAATTGCTTTGGTCTAGTAAATTACAAGCCAATTTTGAGCTTTACTGGTTGTTCCCCTCTTTACGCCTAAGTTTTCAGTGTGAACACTCTACCAAAAGTTCCGAGTCCATCACTCAG
>CAXUOL010000669.1:0-4178 GCA_964252435.1 uncultured Nostoc sp. | reverse complement strand
AAGGGGAGGGTTAGGGTGGGGTAAAAAAATATTTGATACATCAACTATGACTTTTAAAACAACCTCTTAAATATTTTCGGACTAAAGTCCTTACTACAAACACATTTACGCCTCGAAATTAATACGGTAAATCATTATAAAACTCTCTGTGCATCTGCGTGAGACAACAAATATTTATGCAAAAGGAACTAAATCAATGTTGATTGATAGCCGCAAATTGCCAATAGATGAAGTTATCAATACTGAAGTTTGTATAGTTGGTGCTGGCCCAGCAGGAATTACACTCGCACGAGAATTAATTGGGCAAAATTTTCGAGTCTGCTTACTAGAAAGTGGTGATTTGGAATTTAATCAAGAAACTGCATCTCTTGGTGAAGGTGAAACGGTTGGAGATCCTTTTCCACCACTGCAAGATATGCGTCATCGTCAATTTGGTGGATTGGCTAATGTCTGGAATATTGAAATTAATAAAAATCAACTTGGTCTGAGGCACGTGCCGTTAGACGAAATAGATTTTGAAAAACGAGATTGGGTGCCATACAGTGGCTGGCCTTTTAGTAAATCTCACCTGAATCCATTTTATGAGCGCGCTCAAGCAGTCTGTAAACTCGGTTCTTTTGCTTATGAAGCTGAGGCTTGGGAAAAACCTCAATCTCCTCGGACGCATTTCATAAGTGACCGAGTTACTACTAGTATGTTTCAGTTTGGCCCACGCGATATTTTCACCAATGAATATCGCCATCAAATCAATCAATCTCCTAATATCACCACATTCCTCAACGCCAATGTGGTAGAAATTGAGGCAGACGAAACAGCCCAAATAGTGAAACGCGTGCAAGTTGCTTGTTTATCTGGTAATAAATTTTGGGTTGTTGCAAAAGTATTTATTTTAGCCGCAGGTGGGATTGAAAACGCACGTTTATTGTTATTGTCAAACCGAATTCAAAAGAATGGATTAGGCAATCAACATGATTTAGTAGGTAGGTTCTTTATGGATCATCCTTTTATCCGTTGTGGTATGCTTGTTCCGCAAAATCGCAAAATATTTAATTCGATGGCTTTGTATGACTTACGCCGTGTGAATAATGTCACAGTCATGGGAAAATTTGCCCTAACAGAACAAGTGATGCGCCGCGAGAAATTACTAAATATGACCGCGTTGTTATATCCCAGAGATGAAAGGTATAGATCGGCGGCAAAGGCTTCTGCAAAAATTTTGTTCTCTTCAGTTCGACAAAGACAGTTACCTAAAAATCTTTTTCAGCATTTGCAAAATGTGATTACGAATATTGATGATTTAGTAGCTGATTGGTATAAATATAATCTCAAAAAAGAATATTTATTCCCTGATTTGAGTCATGGAGGATGGTCTGACCATGAAGGTAATGAACAGAAATATACAAAGTTTGAAGTTCTCAGCCAAACTGAACAAACCCCAAATCCAGATAATCGGGTGACACTCAGTAATCAACTAGATAAGCTTGGCTGTCCGCAAGCAAAATTAACTAATCATTGGAGCAAAATAGATATTTGCAGTGTGAAGCGATCGCAGCTAGTATTTGCACAAGAGTTTGCTAGTGCCGGACTGGGTGAGTTGCAGATTGAATTGGATGGAGATCGTCCAGTTGCTTCTCTTAGTACCCATCATAATATGGGAACAACGCGTATGCATCACGACCCAAAACAAGGTGTAGTCGATGCAAATTGTCAAGTTCACGGCATCTCTAATTTATTTATGGCAGGTAGCTCTGTTTTCCCTACAGGAGGCTATGCTAATCCTACGCTCACTATTGTTGCCTTGGCAATTCGATTGGCTGACCATCTGAAATCACAATTTTGTCACTAAATATAGCAGCAAGTGTAAGGGCACGGTATACCCATTGGTGTCAACTTAAGCAACTAAAGCCCAAATTTGTTAGGTGTAAGCCTCAATCTGTCGATGGCGCGATCGCATCATCGAGTAACTCCCAAGAAATAAGGCAGAAGGGAAGAGGATTTGACTTGTTTCTTCCATCCATAACGGAAGCGAACGCGTCCGTAAACAGCTCATATCATGTCCGGCTAATTAGTTATAATTCTTGAATCTATGCAGAAAGCCCAAAAACCCCTCTCCTCTGCGGTCTTAATGATAAGTCTTTAACCGGACACGATATAATTTATCTAAAAGAATAAATGTGATCGCATTTGCCCAAAATCAAAAGAGCGATCGCCTCTCCAAGTCTCCGGCGCTTTTTAATTAACGTGAGTTCGACGAGTGCTATTTTGACCTTTCCCCCAGCCCCTCTTCTACAATGCTCAGATGTTGGAAATCTCGTGCTGGATAATCTTCGTTCCAAGCTTTTCGATTGGTAATGTACTGCGGTGTTTCTTTACCAGTGCGAATACGAATTACTGCTAATAAGTTCTGTTCCACGTAAAAGACGACCTACGGCTTGAACGATTACACCAGCAGTAGTTGCGGCTAAGTCTTGGCGCGGAAAAGCACGTAACTCTTCATTTGCACGCAGTGTTTTGTAGTAGGAACGATGTTCTACCCATCGCCAGTAACGCGCAGCCAACCAACGCACGGCTTCTGCACGTCCTAAAATTCCGTCTCCTTCCCAAGCGACGAAATTCGCATCTTCTATCCAATCCAAGGCACGACGGTTGATTTCTTGAGCGATCGCTTGAGTATCATGTGGATGAGGATAAGGACGGGTAAGAAAGCAAACCGCACCAAAAGCAGCTTTGCCATTTGCATTCAGAATGTTGAATGATAGTCGATGTCATCCTCAGTAATAGTTTCTGTGCGATCGCGCTGCAAATGGTAGACTTTCTCCCGCATACCCCACCAACATTGACGGATTTCGTCTGCTACCCATCGCGCCTGCTCGTAGGAGTTGATAACAGTATGCGTTCCCTATCCTGCCAAAAATCTGGCTCGCTCTCACCAAGCTGTTTCAACTCCTCAAGCTCCTGTCCTAAATCACCGCTACCGTTGTTGCCAACTAACGCTTGTGCCATTTCTTTAAACATTCCCATTTTCTGACGTTCAGGTGTCCCCGAAATACGGATAGGCTCACCTTTGCCGTTTAATTGGGGCAGAAACTTAAAGCGGCTTTGGGCGATCGCTTCTGTGGCGCTCGGTTCTGGCATTAAAATACCTTGAGGATTGCCAACATGAAACTGAGTGGAATCTCGTAGATAAGAAGTTCCATATAATGCCAAAACATTAGGGACGCATTGACCATCCAAGTCTGTTAGTAAACGATGAAAGTTCAAAACGTAGTAACGACCAATATTGGTATAGGCGAACAAAGATAAAGTATTTTCGCTGCTATTCTCAGATTGGTTGTGATTGTCATCCTTGCGAGAATAGTAAGTACCAAACTGCTGTCCTGTTGGAGGTAGCGGTAAAATATTTAACATTGCTGTTGGCACTCAGTTTTCACCCCAATGTCACAGGACTTACGCAACTGGTACAGCGCAATCGCTAAATCATAGTACATAAGTATTAATAAAACAGATAATAGAAAGGTATTGCTGAAATTAGTAACACTCCCTCATGCCTCGCAAGTCAAAGTCAAAGTTAGCTTTGGTTTTACAGTCTAATCCTGATGGTCAACCTATTGCAGGTGTCGGCTCTGGTGTAGGATTAGAGTTTATTAAAGCCTATTTTCCAGAAGCTGAAAATACAATTCGTATTGCTAGCGCTTACTTTAGCCTGGTTGGATACAAGTTGGGTCGTAAGTATGTGGCATCGGAGGTACAATTTCAAATCCTAGTGGGTCGGGAGGAAGGAAAGCATGTCCGAGCCACTGTCATTGATGAGATTACGGCAGATTTGGGGCAGTGTGATACAGATCTGTGGAGAACAGTTTTTGAATTAGTTGAACGCATGAAATCTGGACGCTTCATTATTCGAGATGCCCGTGAAATGCAAGTGCCTTTTCACTGTAAATTTTACATCTGTGATTCAAAGCTAATATGGCATGGTTCATCAAACTACAGTCGTAGAGGACTTTGCCAATCAGCAGAGCAAGTGAGCGTTAGCCACGATTCTGAGCGGATCTGTTTGTTTACAAATTGGTATGATGATGTTGCTCAAAATGCCCAAGTGGTAAGAGTTTGGTTTATGAACGTATAGTAAATTTCATTACCTCATCTGTTTTAACACTACCTTTACTGTCTTGTTTCCA
>CAXUOL010000668.1:0-4186 GCA_964252435.1 uncultured Nostoc sp. | reverse complement strand
GCTGCGGCTATTTCTTCTGGACTAAGTGGCATCAATACCTGTAACTGGAATGATGTATTAATCGCTGCTGGGCCTACCTGCATCGGCGTTTTATCTAATGCGGACTTTGTCTCTGCTGGAGCCAAAGTTGCTTGATAATCTTTAACTATTAACAAAGGCTGTAACCGCTCAATGTTACGAATTATCGATTGTGTTTGTTCATAAGTTGCTGTAATCTCAGCGCTGATAGTACTGCGTTGCAGCTTGCCGTTAACCTCTAGTCCTAGACTTCCATCAGTAATCGGTTCTGGTTTTTGGGAAATCGGCACATATCTCTTCAGTTTGGCTCTTACTGCGTTAATAGAAGTTGGAGTATTGCCAGACTCAATTAAGCGGTTCAAATCCAATAGCAATGTATCTAAGGTTTTTTCGTTAGCAAATAAACTTAAAACCTGAACTTTTTGCTGCTTTGCCTGTGCTAGTTCGTCTTTAACTTGATCAATCTGTTTGATATTGGCTTTTTTTTGCTCAATTTGCGCTTGCAGTTCAGAGCTTTTGGCTTGCTGCTGCTGATAGCTTTCCCAAGCTGGCATCAGCAGGTTTAACAACATATAAGCTGCTCCCGCTAAACCAATTACCCCTACCAAGATCCCAATAATTTTGGGTGTCAAGGCAATACCAAATACTACAGGTGAGGCTGGCGTTGCCGGATCGAATTCCGCACCTTGTTCGGCAAAATTTAAATCATCACTCAGCGTCATTTTGAAATGACTCCTGTTTGTTGCATATTACGAATTCGAGTTACTAACCCCACTGTGCCTTTTTTCTCCAACTCTCGAATTAATTCCGACGCTGGAACGTTGTTCATGCTCGATTGAATAGTGTATTTAACTACTTGGGGCGGCTTAATTATTACATCACTAGAAGATTGACTTGCACTTGATGTTAAAGGAGCCTCTACTAACGTTGCTGTCAGAATTCTGGTTTCTGTAGGCTTTAAAAACTGAGACTGTTGTAAACTCAATAAGAAATCATTGACATCATTAAAGGAACGAGCCAATCCATTAATTTCTAATCCCCCTGCGGGATTATTTGGTGGCTGACCTGCCGCTACCGCTACAGGTGGGATTTGCTTGATGTTCTCGATTTGCACTGCCGTTGGGATGCGATCGCGCAGATCTTGCAGCATTGCTGACCAAGGACGAATTTGGTCAAATACAGTAACTAAAGCTTGGGTTTCCCCTTTAATTGCCTTCGTCTCGTCTTTGATTTTATTAATATTTCCTATTTCTGTATCTAACCTCTTGCTTTCTTGATCTAGTTGTGCTATCTGACCATCTAATTCAACAATCTTCCCTTGCAACAACCACCAACCAATTCCCAATAAAGCTGGAAGACCTACACCTACTGCAACTCCCACATATAGTAGTGTCAAATCCCCCGTAGGAAATTTTAAGGCTATTCCTCCCTTTCTCTCTGGCTTTTTCTGGTATTGTGGGCGATCTTTAAGAAAGTTAACATCTAGGCTGTACATTTTGTTACACCTCCCGCATTCCTAGACCGAGTACGATCGCCAGACCAGAGCGTTGTACCTGTGGATATTTATCAGTGTCCACTTCCAAAGATAAAGACCCGATTGGATCTATTTGGGTAGTTGGCAAACTCAATCGTTGCGTAAAAAATTCATCTAGCTGTTGAAGTCCACCGCCTGGCCCAGCTAATAAAATCTGCGCTACCTCCAAATTTTCACTTTGATTCAGGTAGAAATCGATGGAACGGCGCAATTCATCCGTTAGTTCTCCCAAGACTCTTAATATGGCAGCCATACCAGGATCGAGTTCGGTAACGCCAGTTTTGCCGCCGTCTATAGGAGTTGCAGGAATAACCATTCCGTGTAACAGTTCCATATCTCGTGATGTAGGTAAGCTCATTGCCCTTGCTAAGGCAGTTTGCATTTGATAAGTCCCGATGGGGACTGTGCGCGAAAATTGCGGTACTCCGTTAACAATGATGGCTATTTCTGTACTGTCAAACTCGATATCAACTAGTACTGCTGCTTCTTGCGGGCTAAATTGTCGCAGCTGTTCACGAATAGTCCGAATCAGAGCAAAACTGTTAATTTCTAAAACATCAATTTGTAATCCTGCCTGCTCGAAGGTACTTATATAGGTATCCGTTATCTCCTTGCGGGTAGCAACTAGGAGGACGTGTACTTTTTCAATGCCATCTTCATCTACAAAATACCCAAGTTTCTGATAATCTACATCAGCCTCTTCACGAGGATAGGGTAAATACAAACCTGCTTCATGGTTCAGCACCATTTCTCGCAGTTCTTTATCATCTAACTCTGCTGGCACTGGTATAATCCGAACGATAGAATCTCGTCCTGGTACACCAGTAGCAACGCGAGAAGTTTTGATTTTGCTCTCAGCTAGCGCCTGCTGGATTAATTGCGCCATTGCTGGAGGGTCATTGATTTGACCATCGGTAACTATCCCTTCTGGAACTGCTACCGATGTATAGATTTCTAATTTCAAGCCTTGACCCTGCTTGCGTAGCTGAACAACATTCACCCGTTCGGGAGCAAGTTCAATGCCTACCCCTTTTTTCGATTTGCCAAACAGACTATTGAAGCTTTTTACCACAGTTGTGCCCGCTGGACTGCTAAATTGAAAATTTAAATTTGTTCCGGTAAAGGCGTTATATATTACGTCTTTACGGGTAATTTATTTAGCCTATAATCTCAACAATTCTGTCTAAGCTTTTCACACCGATCAAGCGTAAAAATACTGGGAAAATGATTCAATTGCGAAAATTTAAACAACTTGTTGCTTTGGTACTGCTTGGCTTATTAACCAGTTGGATTGTAAGTTGCAGCACAGGTAATGTTAATACAAGTACAAAACAAGCTACTTCAGGAGCGGGAACTGTTGAGTTTTGGACAATGCAACTCCAACCTCAATTTACCGACTACTTCAAAAGCCTAATTGCGAATTTTGAATCGCAAAATCCAGGTATAAAGATTAACTGGGTTGATGTACCTTGGGCGGCAATGGAGAACAAAATATTAACAGCTGTCTCCGCAAAAACGCCACCTGATGTAGTTAACTTGAATCCGGGTTTTGCTTCCCAACTTGCCGGACGAAATGCCTGGTTAGATTTAGATGCGAAAGTCCCGAATGATGTACGTTCCTCCTATCTGCCGAATATCTGGGAATCTTGCACGCTTAATGGTAAGAGTTTTGGGATTCCCTGGTATCTCACCACACGGCTAACCATTTATAACACTGATTTATTAAAACAGTCAGGTATCAATAAAGTCCCTGTAACCTACGCAGAGTTGGCACAAGCCGCGCAACAAATTAAAGACAAGACGGGTAAATATGCCTTTTTTGTGACTTTTGTACCGCAAGATTCTGGTGAAGTGCTGGAATCTTTTGTGCAAATGGGAGTCACCTTAATAGATGCTGACGGGAAAGCGGCGTTTAATTCAGCACCAGGGAAAGCCGCGTTTCAGTATTGGGTAGACTTGTATAAAAAAGGGTTGCTTCCTAAAGAAGTTTTAACCCAAGGACATCGCCACGCGATCGATTTATACCAATCTGGAGAGACTGCGTTTCTAGCTTCTGGCCCAGAGTTTCTGAAAACGATCGCTAATAATGCCCCAAAAATTGCTCAAGCTACGGGAATAGCACCTCAACTCACTGGTGACACAGGTAAGAAAAATGTCGCGGTAATGAACATAGTTATTCCGCGTGATAGCAAACAACCAGACGCTTCTGTTAAGTTTGCTTTATTTGTCACCAATGATGAAAATCAGTTAGCCTTTGCTAAAGCTGCAAATGTTCTACCTTCTACAATCAAAGCATTGTCTGATACTTACTTTAAAGATGTTCCAGCTAATGCTTCAACAATAGAAAAAGCGCGAGTTATGAGTGCTAAAGAACTGCCAAAAGCAGAAATATTGACCCCTACCTTGAAGGATTTTAATAAACTGCAAAAGGCTGTTTACGAGAACTTGCAAGCAGCAATGTTAGGGCAGAAGACTGTAGATAAAGCTGTAGAAGATGCGGCGCAAGAGTGGAATCAGAGGTAAATTTGGGTATTGGGCGTTAGGAGTGCTGAGTGCTGAGTTAGGAGTTAAGAGTTAGAAGTTAAGAGTTAGGAGTTAAGAGTTAGGAGTTAAGAGTTAGGAGTTAAGAGTTAG
>CAXUOL010000667.1:0-4209 GCA_964252435.1 uncultured Nostoc sp. | reverse complement strand
TCCTCAGAACTAGAAGCACTCTTACGTTTAACCATTAACCTCTCTGCGTCCTCTGCGCCTCTGCGGTTCGTTCACTTCCATAACCTTCACTTTAACCCCACCTTGCCCCAATTGAATCATTAACTCTTGCCCCACAGCCAACTCCGTTGCCGAACGAGCGATCGCACCATCTTCCCTTCTCACCACCGCATAACCACGCTGTAACACCGCTTTCGGGTCAAGACTAGCCAACTTTTGCCGCAACAATTCTAAATGCTGCGTTGCTTGCTGCGATCGCCCTGTCGTAATTTGTACTAAATGCTGACGTTTCCAAGCAAGCTTTTCCACCTCCTGCTGCACTTGCCGATCTAACCGCAAACGTCGCAAACGGTTCCGTAATACTTGCAGTTTATTCTCAGCATTTTCTTTAAAGTCATGCACCGCCTCATGTAAAGCCACAACTCGCTGCCGATACTCAGTATACAACTCTGAAAGTGATGGCACAACCATTTCTGCTGCCGCAGTGGGTGTATGCACACAGATATCTGCAACTAAATCTGCTAAAGATTCATCTCGTTGATGTCCGATCCCAGTAATTACAGGAATAGAACAACTAGCAAGCGATCGCACCACTCGTTCATCATTAAAGCAAGCCAACTCTTCCACTGCACCACCACCCCGCGATAAAATTAGCACTTCGGCGCGTCCATCTCTTTCCACCCGCTCAATTGCTTTGACGATAGATTCCGGCGCTTGCTCACCTTGGACTGTAGCGGGAGAAAATAAAACGTGTAAACCTGGATACCTTTGCTTGAGGGTTTTTTGAATATCACCCCAAGCAGCAGCCGTTGGTGAAGTAACGACAGCGATCGTTTGGGGATGAGTGGGGAGCGATCGTTTTCTTTGCGCGTCGAACAACCCCTCAGCCAGCAAGCGATTTTTGAGTTGTTGATAGCGCAGCGCCTGTAAACCAACACCAGCAGGTAGAGTCTGCCAAACTGATAACTGATACTCTCCCCGTTGTGGATACACGCGAATGCTACCCAAAATGATTATCTGCTCACCGGGAACAGGTATTTGGGCGAGTTTTGGTAATTGGCTATTCCATACTACACACTTAATTCCGGCGGTGCGATCGGGATCTTGCAGCGAAAAAAACAACCCACTGCGATGGTTGTTAGCGCTAGAAACTTCGCCAGTTACCCAAACTTGCCGTAATTGTTCATCTTGCTCTAACAGCAAGCGGATATAGTCAGTTAATCCAGATACTGAAAGCGCAGTATCAAGAATCAGAGAGTCGGGAAGGTGAAAAGTCATCAAAGATGCACGGGAGCAAAAACCTAGTCAAATCTTAGCAAATAACATTAATTGATAGCTATTGTGTTGAATTATCAAATTGGAAATACTCCAAAATTCCATTAGACATAAATTAATCAGTAAATAATGCAAGAAATTGTTTAAATTGTATAGGTAGATAAGAAACTTATTCACATATTTATTCATTACAAGCAAACAACTCTGCACTTTTAACAAATCTTTGTGCCCCACTGCACCGTTATTAATGCTGAGTTACACTAGGTTAATGAACCCTAATGATTTATATGGGAGTTTAAGACCATTATGCAAAAGATAGAAATTCAACTAGATAGACTTACATTTGAACGAGCAAAAACTTTGGCAATAGTCAATCAATTAACTCTCTCAGAATTGATTACTGATGTAATTGAACGTTTAGCAGAAATTCAGGAGAAAAAAGATCCATTAATGGGATTATATGCGGATGTCCCAGAAATTGTTGATGAAATTTTTGCTGAGGCGATGGAAAAAAGAGGATATACTGGATCAGATGAATAAAGTAGAAAAATCCCTACTTGATACGGATATTCTTTCAGAAATTATTAAACGAGCAAATCCTCGCATTATTGTCAAAGCCAATAGTTACTTAAACCAGTTTTCTAAATATACAATTTCTGTAATTACAGTTATGGAAATTGTAGAAGGTTGGCAAAAACGTAACCAAGAACAACGCCTTCAGCAATTTTTAACTATCGTGAATTCACAGGAGATATTATCCTTTGATTTTACAGAAGCAGTATTAGCAGGAAAAATCTACGCTGATTTAGAGACAACCGGAAAAAGAATTGGTTATCCCGATTGTATGATTGCAGCAATTGCCATCAGTCATAATCTAACTTTAGTTACTGGTAATTTATCTCATTATCAAAGGATTCAGGATTTAGATTATATTTTACCAGATAAATTTTCTCACCTCAATTCTGGATCAAGATAATACAGTGTTCATTATTGAATGTTAGATTTTCCAGTGCGCGTTAAAGCAATAGGTGATTACGCTATTTGGTTTAATCCTTTAGAGACTGGAGTAACTGGCTAGGACGTGCCATTTTCACAGCAAGATAAACATCGGGATAGTGAACAAATATATAGTGTTCATACTTGTACCAATGCATTTCACCCTTTTCTTTGTTACAAACCTGGCAGATGACCCATAAATTATTGAGTTCCATTGAGAACCAAGGATACTGTGATCGAGGTAGCTTGTGATCTATGGTCTTACCACCTTTATCAGAGTAGTGATATCCACAAATTGGACAGTACCAGTTGGAATTTTCTCTCACCCAATCTTTACTTTCTTGAGTTGTTCCACACTCAAAATCTCCATTAACATACCGCCAGTAATCGAATTTTCTATAATTTTCAAAATCTTGATTAGTTAGTCTGTGATATCGCTTGCTACCAATTTTATCCGCAAGCTCAAATAATTCTTTAAGTTCTTTATCTTTAAGGCTCACTGTCTTTCTCACTAAAATTTGACAGTTCTATATGACTTTTGATTAGATTTATTCTGATATCTTTTGCTAGTCTGTTTACTGAAATCAATAAATTCTATTTCTGTATCAGGAAACTGCTTATCTATTTCGTCTGAAATCTCATTGACTTCTCTAGAGAAGTTTTGATTAAAACTTTCTATCTCTTTTATCGTGAGGTATTTATTTCCAATACGATCAACCTCTAAAAATAATTCCTCAAGCGTTAAATCCTCAATCTGATATCTATTTAAAACATCCTCTATTTTTTGATAAAGATTAATAACATTATTCCATCCAATATTTTTATAAAACTTTTCTTTTAATAAAAATTGATCTTCTTTATAAAGCTTACTTCGATTCTTTGAGTTAGCACGTTGAACATCACGATAACTCATTCCTTTAAAATTTATTTTTTTCCCTTTTATGTCAGTCATAGAGTCAGTCCTTTAGCCTAGCGTCCATTTAAAAAAAGTAATAACTGCCTTGCGAATCTCACTATCTTCATATTGGAGAATTTTTTTAGTATTCATAGCTAGCTGAAGCCTAATTTGATCAACTAAATTTTTCATAGCTTTATTGTCTTTTTGAAGTTGCTCATTTACTTCTGTTAAGTTTTTATTTTGAGAATATATTGTCTTGATTTCAACTTCTGAAATTTTATTTGTCTGGGACAAAGTTTGAATTTCAACTTCGTATTTTTCTCTTTCCTGTTTTAGATATTTATTAAATTGGTCAATTTTGGCAGCATATTCCTGTTCCTTCGACTCAATTTCTCTAGTTTTCATCGTTACCATGCGTTTCTGAGCAGCTTGAAGGCGTTGACGCTTAATTAGTTCAGAACCAGCAAAAGGCGAAATAGCTCTGCGAATGGTAATTTCATCAGGATTGGTACTAAAGTCAATTACTTCCAAAGCACGCATAGCATCTGCTTTTGTCCATGCCTCACTTTCAAGTAGCTTAATAGCCTGTGACTTATTCACGTTTGCTTAGAATAATAAATGTGATTTATATTACAATTTTATCAGTATATAATTTCAATGCCAACAGTCTAGATTCAACAAGAACGCTAACTTTACTAAACTTATCGATGCCGTAGACTACTGCGGTTTATGTTATAAGTGAGCAAGATTCAACGGTTTATTGATTGATCGCGCCGCGTTGTATTAAGTTTTTATCTCTCCAAAATCAAGCAGTCTAACTATGTACACTGCGTAAGGTCAGTTGTTTAGGTGATTTTTTCTTTAAAATCCCTTGCTTACCCAGCTAAAAAAAGCTATCTCTGAATGCAAGTTGGTATCATTGTGCAGAGCTACCCTAATTTGGTAGCGATCGAGTTACGATCTTGTCACACCCTTTTTTTGATTTGAGAAGTCCTATTCCAGAATTTTCTGGTTAAAATAGT
>CAXUOL010000666.1:0-4224 GCA_964252435.1 uncultured Nostoc sp. | reverse complement strand
GAAGTTCCGAGTTCTGAACTCGAAGTTCCGAGTTCCAAGCTTGAAGTTCCGAGTTCTCAAATCAAATGACTAGAAATTACAGTCATCTTGACAGAGATAGCATTACTTACCCTACTAACTAAGTACTAGCTGACGGCGTTACAGATGGCTCTATTTCAAGCCTGTTATCATGACCGTAGTCATAAGGGCCATGAGTAACAACCGGCAATACTTCCCAGTTTTCAATCGCAGGTGGCGAGCTAGTTGTCCATTCTAAGGTCAAAGCTTGCCAAGGATTATCCCCAGCCAAAGGCCCTTTCAACCAACTGTAGATCATGTTGATGGTGAAAGGAATTACCGATATCGCCAAAACAAATGAACCATAGGTACAAATTTGATTGAGGTCGATAAATTGGGGGTCATACATTGCTACTCGTCGCGGCATTCCTTTTAAACCCAACTCGTGCATGGGTAAAAAGGTCAGATTAGTGCCGATGAAAGTGAGAGCAAAGTGAATGCGTCCCAAGTTTTCATTCAGCATTCGTCCGGTCATTTTGGGGAACCAGTGATAAATACCGGCGTAAATGCCAAACACGGAACCGCCAAACAGAACGTAGTGGAAATGTCCTACAACATAATATGTGTCGTGGACGTGAACATCAAAGGGCGCTGTTCCCATCGTCACACCACTTAAGCCGCCCATGACAAACATGGATAACAAGCCAATGGCGAAAAGCATCGCACTGGTGAAGCGGATTTTACCACCCCAAAGGGTAGCAACCCAGGCAAAAATCTTCACGCCAGTGGGAACTGCAACTATGAGAGTGGAGATGGTGAAGAACATCCGCATCCAACCAGGTGTGCCACTGGTAAACATGTGGTGTACCCAGACGAACAGACCGACAACGCAGATTGCCAAACTGGAATAAGCGATCGCTTTATAACCAAAGATTGGCTTGCGGGAGTGAACTGGAATTACCTCGGACATGATGCCGAAGATAGGCAGAATCATTAAATATACTGCCGGGTGAGAATAGAACCAGAATAAGTGTTGGTAGATAACAACGTTACCGCCTGCATCTGGTTTAAAGAAGGAGGTACCAAAGTTGAGGTCAAATAACAGTAGAATTAAACCCGCCGCTAATACAGGTGTGGAGACGAGTGCTAGGACGGAGGTGGCTAAAATTGCCCAGCAAAACAAAGGCAGCTGATCCCATTTCATGCTGGGAACCTTCATCATCACAATGGTGATCACAAAGTTCAGCGAACCCAAAATTGAAGAAGTTCCTACCAAGACGATCGCTAATATCCACATAGTTTGAGCGATTGGTGCAGTCACCAAGCTCAAAGGTGGATAAGCTGTCCAACCAGATTGCGAACCGCCAAAAATGAAACTACCTAATATCAGCGCACCTGCTGGGGGATTTAACCAAAAGGCGATCGCATTCAGCTTCGGGAAAGCCATATCCCTAACACCGACCATCAACGGCACCAAATAGTTACCAAATCCCCCAATGGCGCTAGGGACAATCCACAGGAAGATCATGATCGTCCCGTGATTGGTCATGAAAGCGTTATACAGATTGGGGTCGAGGAAGTCTGCATCTGGTGTTGCTAATTCCACACGGAGAGCAACAGCCATCAATCCGCCGATGAGATAGAACACAAACGCTGTCACTAGGTATTGGATACCAATAACCTTGTGATCAACATTAAATGTAAAATAGTCCTGCCATTTCCACGCCTTCGGATGGGAGGTGTGGCCAGCCACCAGAGTTTCCGGTTTATTTTCTTCTGGTGGAGTATTCCGTGGAAATTCTACCTGTGTCATATTTTTTACCGTTATGCAAAGTCCAGGGTCAAACGTCCAAAGTAATTAAATTTGACTCTTGTACAGACGCGATTAATCGCGTCTCTACTGTACAGACGCGATTAATCGCGTCTCTACTCTTGACTCTTGACTAATGACTCTAAAGTTGCTGCACTAATTCCCATATCATGGGTGTGGGGCGCGAGAAACTCTGATGTTGATAAGTCGGCTGGATTAATTGCAACGACTTGATTTAGGTTTTGCTGTTGAGCAATCTGATTTTCTGTCCGCCAGCTATTATATTCTTCTGGTGTGTGGACAATTACCTGTGTCCGCATTGAACCGTGATAACCACCGCACAACTCAGCACAAACTACGGGATATGTACCTGGTTTGGTGGCAACAAATCGTAGTTCAGTTGGAATACCGGGAAGTGCATCTTGTTTCAAGCGGAAGTTTGGCACCCAGAATGAGTGAATTACATCTTGTGCTGAAAGATTGAGTTGGACATCAGCACCAACGGGTATGTGTAATTCTCCAGAGCTAATGCCACTATCAGGGTAGTTAAATAACCAGGCGTACTGTATCCCTTTGACATCAACAACTAAGTCGGCTGGTTTGTTTAGGGTTTTAGGAGACGCGCCAATGCCAATTGTTGGGGCAATTGCTGGGGCAGTTGTTGCTTGGGAAGTATCGCTTAATGTAGCTGCAAGAGCGCTTCCCGGCATCTGAGCAACATGAGCTGCTGAATGAGGATGACCAGCAGGCTCAAAGCCTCCCATTCGGTTAAAAACATCTACACTGTAAATGCCCAAGCCGAGGACAATCACTGTTGGGATTGCTGTCCAAAAGATTTCTAAGGGAACGTTGCCTTCCACCCACACGCCATCGCCATCGTCACCCGGACGGTGACGAAACTGAATCAAAAACATTACAATTGTTCCTTGTACCACCAAGAAGAGTGCGATCGCAATGGTAAACATGACGTTGAAAAAACCGTCTACCAAAGGCGCTTGTAACGATGCCTGTACGGGCATGAGAGTGTGGTTTTGACCAATCAAAATGCTGATTGCTGTAACTACTATCCCAGCAACCAGAGTCCATAGTGAAACAGGAACTTGTTGCATACATGCTACCTGCTTTGTAAACCGTCTTTTGAGGTGTTATTTTCTGAGCATTGGGCATTGGGCACTGGGGATTGGGCATTGTTACCTATTCCCCATTCCTTATTCCCTATTTCCTTTTCACTTATTAACTTTCTAACGTGCAGCCATAAAAAATGGGGGAAACTTCCAGATTTTTTCCATATCTTTCCCCCAAAAAATGACAAATTATATTTCAACTCATACACAAAGTTAGCCCCCTGCTTTCAGAAAAGCTAGTTGTTCCAAGAGGGCACTGTTAGACCTAATATTGATTAGGCTATATTAGCAGCAAGTTTAAATTTGTTAATAGCTAACATTTTGCAATTTCTGGATTTGTTTACTGTGAACTTTTTATTGGTTCCAGTAAATATTTAGGATTCCCCTCTAGTTACCTTGCCTAGCGCATTTGCGCTTTATTTAAACAGTGCCTCCTTTAACGAACAACAATTTTGACTAACTCCAAAAACTTTAATTATTTAAAGCAACGTGGGTGTAGCAGTTCTTCGGACAAATCCGTGAACAAGCTTCACAACCAATACAGTTTTCTGGAGAAGTAACTGCCATTACTTTCCGTTCAATTTCTTCATCATCTTCATCTTCCACAAATTCACCTTCTTCATTGAGTGCCTTCAACCCAAGCACATTGTATCCGCATACTTTAACGCATCTGCCACAGCCGATACATTTGTCCTTATTGATTTCTTGAGCGAATTTTGGTGTCCAAGCTTTACCGCCAAATGTCAAACCTGTTAGTTGTGCCATGAATAAATCCTCGGCAATTTTGCCTGTCAATCTGTTTGTGCATTAATCATCATATTATCCTAATCTTTTATTGTTTTGTATTCAAAACTTACTTTTAGCACATCAATTTTCGATGACTTTGAACACAATGCTCAATTGTTTTTAATTTCAATTTATAAATGAAAATTATTGCCAATTATTCTTATGAATATTTAGTATTTCTCTTTCCCATGTTCTATATGGTAAATGCATTTCTTGAGTTTCTGGCTCAATATGTGACTAGAGGCAGCAGCCCACGATCAGCCATTTACATACAGAGGGTAAGTAAAAAGTTGAGGATTTGAAACCTATATAGGTGAGTAAAGCCTCATGTATATGTAATTTATAACTGCCGATTTAACTATTATTTACAGCAAATGCAACTATATCTATAAGAGTAATGATATTTTTTTTCAAATATTTGTAGACTTGGGCAAATAAATTTCTATAAACAGTATGCATATATACCAAAATAAATGTTCATTAATTACATTTTGATATATGTAATAT
>CAXUOL010000665.1:0-4227 GCA_964252435.1 uncultured Nostoc sp. | reverse complement strand
ATGCCGTCTTCGGTATTTTCAACAAGGTAACTTAGGTGATCTTTAATTACGACTTTACCTTGACCGATTGCTTGCTCTGGTTGACAAGCTCCGACAACTACTGCGGCACATCCATCGCCAAAAATGCTATGAATAATAACATCATTCATTTCATCTTCAAACACTGCATTGATTGAGCTTAGTTCAAGGCATACTAAAAGAACTTTGTGTGTTGGATTAGCTCGCACATGATCGCTAGCAACACGCAGTCCATTCATTGCGGCTGCACAACCCATAAAATTCACTGTCACGCGCGCTGTGTCTCGTTTGAGTCCAAGGCTTTTAATCAATTCTGTATCTATTCCCGGTGCTACGAAGCCTGTACTCGATACAAAAACAATCAGGCGGATGTGATCTTTGATGTTCGTATCTGAGTACAAATAATTGTTAGTATCCATACTTTCAGAGGCAGTTAAGAGTGCTTTTTTAGCAACCCGTTCAGCTAGGAGAACAGCAAACTCTTGATACATCTGCATCCGAGATTGGATGGTCTGACTGTGCCCGTGAGCGATCGCTTCATCGGATAATAAGTTGACAGCTAGATGTCTGGTATCAATTCGAGTATTTTTATAAAGCTTATCGATCCGGCATCGATTATGCTCCAAACTAGGAATATTTGCAACTAATCCAGCCGCGTCAGATTGTCGAACGATGTTGTCGGGGGTACCAGTTGCGATACTCTCAATAATCGGTAAAAACTGCTTCGACTTAATCGTACCAAGTTCAGAAGGGTTGTATTTAGCTTTTATTTCGGTTGGCTTAACAACAGCTAAATTATTTACTTGGTTGTACATTGCTAGGGTATTTTTAGTATTCATCCAGTTTTTCTCCTTTTCCTATTTGCAATTTTTTTGGGCAATTTCAGGATTTTAACAACACAGTTGCTATTAACAACAACTGTGTTTTCTGATTAGATTGAACCGATACCAAGAAAACCTTGGATAACATATTTTGCCGATGTCATTAATTGTTGTGGGTGAAAGTGTTCTTTCAATAGTCCAAAGTTATTTTCTTTTGCCGTTCTTGATGGCCCTAACAAGTAATGTTTTACTAAGATTGGCAGACGATCGAAGAAGAAGTTTTTTGGTTTTGACCAGACAACATGAAATTTCTCTGCCTCTTCTCGTACAATATCTTCGCTGATAATATTTGCAAAACCACTTTTTTGGTATGGAAGCACATGGTGTACACGATGGGGACTAAGACCTGCTGATAGAAAGCAGTCAATGTACTTGTTGCCAATCATAGTCAAATCATAGGAGTTTCTAATTTGCGATACTGCCCAATCTTCTGACGGATCGACTTCTTCTTCTTCAAAATCGTGACTAGCGACAATCATAAAAGTACTGATCCATAGAGTCAAAATAAATTGTGCCAGCCAAGCTCCAAAATCACCATTTATCCAAAATAAAATCAACTCGCCAACAAGAATGACTCGCATAGAAAAGGTGCCGACATAATGAGGCAAACCTCGTTGCCAAGAGCCATACATGTCTTTTACACCAAACTTTACTGCCAGTGTACATATCTCAATAAATCGCACAAACATCCCAGTGAAAACGTGACCAAGTTTATGTACAGTATGAACCGGAATTCGATAGAAACGAGGAAGTTCTAACATGGCTGTGAAAACATTTCTCTTGATATCAACTTGACTTTGGGTAAATGGATGATGCATTAAAGTATGACCATCAGTCACGACGAAAGCCATTGGGACATAGCTAATATCAAAAATATGTGCGAATACTTTATTGAAGCGAACTTGGGCGCGATGGATTAGATAGTGACCTGCACCTGTGAGGGAGATTCTGAGAGCCGCCATCAGTGGAACAAAGAGATAAATTGGCATATACTGCATGAAATTTAATCGCAGCACTTGCACAAGGATATAGACAACGAGCAAAATGATTGTTACCAGATCAAAAATGAAGTCCATTTGCTCAATCTTTTTTTTCATTTCTGGCTCGTTTATCCTTGCCTTAATCCGATTCAGCAGTTGCTCTTGATTTTGGAAGTTAAACTTTGGTGTATCTCTCCAGCCATCAAAACCTTCACGAAATAAGAATGGTGGAGCATTGTATTTGGGATGAATATCTTCAGGTCTAGCTTTTCGCCCCAAAGCATATTTCTTGAGAACTCTTTTGGACTTTTCGGGATTAGGGTGAAAGATATTAACCAGTGTTGTGATATCTCTATTCTTCATACGTCCAATGAAGAATTCACCGCCGGGATGCCGCTTAATAAAGTCAGATAGATCGTATACTTCACCGTCATAAATCCATATATTGGGCAAATTAGGTGGAGGCTCTTTGCCAATTTCACCAGGAGGTAGTTGTGGTTTTTCCTGACTGTTGATATTAGGCATAGCTGGAGGCGTTTGTGCATAGGTGTAGCCCGTCTCAGGCATCGTATCAGCAGGTAGTTGTGGTTTTTCCTGGTTCTTGACATGGCTAATATCTTCAGCAATGCTTGTATCGTGAGCAAAAACAAGCTCGGAAAGTTTTTGTTCTTTCTCTCTATTTCTGAAGATTTGTATGTGCTTAAAAGCCTGTACTATTGCATTCATAATACCTAATACTCCTGAATACTTTTGAATGTGCTTATGCTGCTCATGACGCCTCTTTTCTGACATATGAGTGCAGTTTTTCATCACTTGATGTATCAAATCTAAACTTATGCAGGCATCTAGCCTATATGCAATCAAACACAGAAATTAAGTTTGAAAGCTCTTATTTAACCTGGGAAACTCAGTAGGGAAAATTTGACTTCTTTAGAAATAGATTTATTTACCAATTAACAGTGATTTACAACGCGAAGTCTGCGTGTTTATATATAGGCGTTTCTACTAGGGATGCACCTTTGGGATATACGTTTGAGGTCATTTTAATTGGTGTTTTTTGCCTAAGTCCCACTAGGGAAGATGAATCTGTAATTGGTATTTTTGCAATATTACCCATTGAATTACAATGCACTTTCCTGTAATACTGCATACATGATGACGCACAGAGTAAGTGCATCTAAATTTGAGTGTTAAATGTATTAAGTAGTATGCTAATAAGCAGAAGACATCTGGTGAAATTAATGCTTTATCCAAAACCCTTGTAGAAACACCTTAGCGCAGCGAAATTTCCCGTTTTTACCAAGGATTTTGGGCTTAACTGAACACTATTAATGTATTAGCCGTTGAACTCACCTTAGCTGTACATTATAGAAAATTATGATGGGAGTTTCCCATAAAACAAAGTCCACTTACACATCACAGTGTCAAGTGGACTTGTTAACTATTTTTAGTGGATCCGAGCAGAGTCGAACTGCTGTCCAAATTGGGTATTAACCCCCCGCTCATTCACAGGTTTAGCCTTTCTGACCCTCAAGGCGGGAATCGTTCATTATCCCGAACGTAGGATGCTCTGATTTAATCTTAGCCAGCAAGCCAACCAGAGAACGCTTGCTAGAGCATCCGTTGGGGTTTGGTCTTCAGTCCTTAACGGAGTCAAACTAAAGACGCTCGAACCTGTAAGAGGTGTTTTAGGCTGCTACTAGAGCATCCTTACGAGCAAAGTTAACGATGTTATTCGCATTTACTTTTTGTTTGAGCCTTTGATTTGCGAGAGGAGACTCACTCTCGACCTGAATCACAGAGCAGCGTTCGCCAACCTGTCGAAACCGTGACGGACCCATGCGCTTCATATTTCAATTATAATACGCGATTTTGAATTCGTAATTCGTAATTCGTAATTCGTAATTATCAAAGTCAGGATATATGGCTCCAATTATTAAAAATAGCCAATCGCTAATTTTAAAACCATTAGCAATTGGCTATTTGCCATGATCCACAACAAGTATTTTCCTAAGTTAGTGCTTCAGCACCACCTACAACCTCAAGGAGTTCTTGGGTAATTGCAGCTTGTCGAGCTTTGTTGTAAGACAGCGTGAGGGTGTTAATCAGTTCACCAGCATTTTCACTGGCGTTACTCATGGCTGTCATCCGCGCTGCTAGTTCGCTTGCTGCCGATTCTTGTAGCGCCCGCAATAACTGGTTACTCAGATACAAAGGCAACAGAGAATCGAGAATCTGCACGGGATCTTGCTCGAAGATCATGTCGGGAGCCAATGTGCGGACTTGGTTAGTCACTTTCTCCCGTTCGACTTCAAATTTACCGCCACGGGTTGTTAAGCGGAAGATTT
>CAXUOL010000664.1:0-4227 GCA_964252435.1 uncultured Nostoc sp. | reverse complement strand
GGCAAATCGAGAGAGAATAGGTTTGATATCGAAAATTACCCTTTTCGCGCCCAATGCTATGTCTGATACTCCATATTCTCCCAGACGGGCATCCCCAAAAGCAAACGATGATACCGGATTTGATGATGCGGTAGAGTCATTAAAAAAATCTCTCTTAGCCCCAATTGAGCGGTATTTTGCCGCAACAGAGGATGAACAGGATGTCATTGCTTTGATGCTCGCCAATATTCGCGCACCCAGCACCCGGCGCGAATACCAGAAAGATTTGCGGAAATTTTTTGTGGCGATGACTGGTATTGAGCCGAATGTTGATAGCGTGTTGGAGTTTTTGCACCTGACCGAGAAACGGGCGGTGGCGGTGGTGTTGAAATATAAGGCAAAGCTACTGGCTATTGGGTTGAAGGAAGCAACGGTTAACCGTCGCCTCAGCAGCATTAAATCGTTGGTGAAGTTTGCCCGCAAGTTAGGTGTGTGCAGCTACACGCTAGAAGATGTAGAGTTGGAAAAGGTAAAAGCGTATCGAGATACTACCGGGGTGGATGCTCAAAGCATCAACAGTGTAATCCAGCTAATTGAGCGCTCAACTGTTCATGGTCAAAGAGATTATGCGCTGTTGCGGCTGTTGTGGGAAAATTTACTGCGACGTAATGAGGTGAGTCAATTAAATATAAAAGACTTCGACCCACACGAAAGCAGATTGCGGATTTTGGGAAAAGGGCAAGGTACGAATGATGAATGGGTAAAACTGTCAGTAGCAACAGTTAATGCTATCTGTGATTGGTTGCAAGTTCGGGGCAATATCACCGCCTCCTCACCTTTATTTATCGCCCTTGATAACCGCAGCAAAGGGCATCGCCTCACTGGGGACGGCATCCGTAAAATTGTGGTCAATTATTTTGATGTAGCTGGTGTGAAAAAGTTAATGTCACCGCACCGCATTCGCCATAGTGGGATTACAACTCTTTTAGAAGCAACAGAAGGAGATGTGCGAAAGACGCAAAAAGTCAGCCGTCATGTCAAGCTAGATGTGCTGATCCAGTATGACGATAACCGTAAAAAAGGTCAGTCAGAGATGACAAATTTATTGGCAGATATGATTGACTAAATGGATGCGTTAGCCAGGAAGTCACCCCCTGATTTGGGTACAAAAGCGATAACAGGCTTTGCTCAAATTGTGCGCCAACGACTCCTGAACAACTCCAACAGTGGCTAACTAACTGTTGCAGACAGTAGTAATCTGACTGCTTTTTGGTAGAGGCGATGACCTCCGGTCGGTCGGAGACCATCGCAAGAAAGCGGGCGCACTCATGCGCTCGAAAATGATACTGTCAAGGTAGTTATCAAGATGGATGACACGCTCACTCAGTCGTGTCCAGTCCAGATTTACCTAGACATTACCTAGACATGAGCCAAACAGGGAAAAACAAGAAACTGGCATCTTTTAACTGCGACCAAAAGATGTGGGAGCAGTTTATTGCCCGTTGTAAGTCGAAAGGGACGACGGCAACAGCCACGCTGACCCAATTTATCGAATTCTACCTAGATGATATAGATAACCTTGATGCAATTGGTGGCAATGATTTAGATAAACGCCTCGACTCTAAGATTAAGGCAAGTGTTGAGGAGTACTTGGTTGCTGGTAACAATAGTCACCCCAGTCTTACGAATGAAACGATATTAGCTATTTGCTCACGACTTGATAAGCTGGAGTCACAGTTTTCAAGTGAATCTAGCAACGAAACCGGAGCAATCCATAATCTCGCCGATTTATCAGAAAAAATTGAGGGGATAACAGCCCGAATGACACAGTTTACTGAGGCGATTATTAAAATTCAAAATCATCTCAACAACCAACCGAGGCGGGGCAATAAATCGTACAACAACAATTCATCCTTCAAAGGGCATACTCCCCGAATCCAACCATTAACGGAAGAAGGTTTAGCTTCAAGACTCGGTGTAAATGTAGAAACTGTACGCGAACAGCGAATTAAGCTGCACCCACCGCTTTTTGTGGCATGGTGCAAGGGGAAGGATAAATCGGGTATGGGATGGGAATTTAACGAAAATACGGGTTCATATCATCCGGTAAGTTAGTATTTTTATTAATTTTAAATACGCCTACACACTTGTTGATTTTTGGCATAACACCAGTTTAATTTCTCTCACGAGTGCTAGAATTTTTTTGCTCAAAAAAATAGCAGCTTTAAATATTAATATTATTGAAAGCGTAATAAATATTCTTTTGTACTTAGGAGATAGTTAGGCGATCGCTTTCTGCCTCACTACTTCTCAATCACTTTTAGTCCTGATTCTATTGTTGGTATAAAAGCTGTCTGTACTATACTCATCAAAGCTCTAAACACGTTTCGGTGCCACAAATACTACCTTAAGAGTACTTAATCGATTAGAATTACCTCATGTTGTTGCTCTCTCAAGTATTTTCATGAGTACCAGCCGCTATCCCCAGAATTGGAAAGAAATCGCCACCTCTATCAAAGAATCTTTTGATTGGCGCTGTACTAGATGCAATCGCGTTTGCCTGCGTCCTGGACAAAAGCCACCAGAGCTAACTTTATCCCAGCGCCGAGTCTATACACTTCAGGTACACCACTTTAATTTTGATCCTTCTGACAATCGCTTAGAAAATCTTGCCCCGTTATGTAGTGGCTGTCATCTTTACTACCATCGATTCCGACGAGGCAATATTTCTCCTGGTCAATTGTCATTGTTCAAATGAGTGATGCACAAACATTACAGAACGTTGATGAACGCACCCTGGGAGTACATGAAGCGCGATGGCGTACCCGCCCGCCAAGAATGCGATAAGCGAAGCTTAAGCCTTCGGCGATCGCAAATCTCTGCTATGGGGACTTTGCCCAACTTATACTGTTACTTACAATATTCTGGAAATCAGAATTTTTTACACTTATACTTAATATAAATTGTATATTTAACAACAAGCTACTGTTGGCAGTTGTTAGTTAACTGTCAATTAACAACTATTGATATATACCAATGCTTTCGCCAGTATTTCAAACGTGTCTTCCCAGAGAAGAAATTTTAGCAGGGGAACTCTCCCCCGAATTATTCGCCGCCAAGTTGCGACTGGTTGTGGAAGGGAAAGCGCCCCAAGTCTACCAAGACCCCACAGCCTTTTTCGCCAATACATTTGCTACCGATGGTTTGAAAACCCTAATCTCTGAAGTGTTCGGGCGGTTGGTGGGTGCTGCTGTCGGTTCCCCCATTATCCGACTAGAAACCAGCTTTGGTGGTGGTAAAACTCACGATGAAATTGCTTTGTGGCATATTGCCAAACATGGACGGCATATTCCTGGACTAGACCGTTTTGCTGATTTAAATTTAATTCCAGACCGACCCATTCAAGCAGCTGCGATCGCTTGCCAAGACCTTGATCCGGTTAACGGTGTTTACCATGCGGACACTGGCATTACCACTTATACCCTTTGGGGAGAAATTGCTTATCAAATTAATGGTGTAGCAGGTTATAGCTTGCTTAAAGGTTCTGATGAACAGCGAGTCAGTCCAGGCACAGTGGTTTTAGAAAGGATAATCCAAGGGCAACCCACAGTCATTATCATCGACGAAATTGCCTCATACCTGAGAAAAGCCAAGGCTACTCTAGTTGGTAACAGCAATTTAGCCGGACAGGTAGTTGCTTTTTTATTCGCCCTCATGGATTTAGCAGCATCTTGTAATAATTTAGTATTTGTTTACACGCTGGCTTCCTCCACTGACAGTTTTGGCGAAGAAACCACCGAAATCCGGGAAACCATTTCTGCTACTGCTAGGCAAGAGCGGATCATTAAACCCAGCACTGATATTGAAATTTACAATATAGTTAAACAGAGGATGTTCAGCAGCATTGAAGCTAACGCTGCCAATAATGCTTCAAAAGAATATTTACAAACTTATAAAGCTAGTCGGATTAATTTACCAGATGGTTGCAAAGATGCACGCTATGCCGACAGTATCGAGCAGAGTTATCCCTTCCACCCGGAATTATTTAATCTGCTGACTAAAAAGATTGCCTCGATCCCAAACTTCCAACGCACCAGAGGCGCTTTGCGGTTATTTGCTGGAGTTATACGTTATCTGTGGCAAAATGCTGACGGTTCACAGTTAACTGTTGACGGTTCACGGTTGACGGTTAACCGAAACAATACAGTCAACAATCAACAGTCAGCAGTCAGCAGTCAGCAGTCAACA
>CAXUOL010000663.1:0-4228 GCA_964252435.1 uncultured Nostoc sp. | reverse complement strand
ATACATCTACCAGTCTCCCCATCCCATAACTTGACTGTTTGGTCATCACTGGTACTGACAATTTTCTGATTTTGAGGACTGAAAGCTACTGACCAGATTCGATCTGTGTGTCCAGACAAAGTTTTTAGACACTGACCAGTGTTTACATCCCACAGTCTAACTGTTTGGTCATCACTGCCACTGACTATCATGTCCCCTTGAGGACTATAGTCTACTGACCATACCCAATTAGTGTGACCTTTCAAAATTTTGAGGCACTTTCCAATGTTAGCATCCCACAGCCTGACCGTTTTATCATCACTGGCACTGGCGATTGTATGATCTTGAGGACTGAAAGCTACTGACCAGATTCTATCTGTATGCCCTCTCAGTGTTTTGAGGCATTTACCGCTCTTGACATCCCAAATTTTCACGGTTTGGTCTTTGCTACCAGTAACTAAAGTTGTACTATTGCGACTAAAAGCAACTGATCGTACCCCATTAATATGACCCTTCAAGCTTTTGAGGCATTTACCACTCTTGACATCCCAAATTTTCACGGTTTGGTCTTCACTAGCACTAGCGATCGCATCACCTTGAGGACTATAGTCTACTGACCAGATTCTATCTGTATGCCCTAACAGTGTTTTTAGGCATTCACCGCTCTGAACATCCCAGATTTTCACTGTTTGGTCTTCACTGCCGCTAATTAGGGTTGTACCATTGGCATGAAAAGCAACTGACCAAACTTTATTGGTGTGTCCTTGAAAAAGCAAAAGTTGTTGACCAGTAATAACTCGCCATAGGCGAATCTCACCGTTAGCATCTCCTGTAGCTAAAAGTTGGCCATCTCGACTAAATGTTACTGACAACACAGTGGCAAAGTTTTTAGCAAAGACAGACCGAGTGAGGTCGCTGTGAGCAAAATTGACCTTATGCAGATTCACGTTCTGTAGATAAGCTTGCCGAACAGCTAGATGGGAGAAGTCATAACCAGTTAAATCAGTCTGTAATTGACACAGTAGATTGAGAACGTTACTCCCAGCATATCCAGGTTTGACAAGAAATTTGTCTCGCAGTGGTTCCAGAATTTGAATTAGCTTGTCTTCAATATTTCTCTGAATGATAAAAACACTGAGCAATCTTTTGATGATTGGCTTCAAAATCAGGCGAATTTGAATATCTCTGACATAATCTTTGACAGTGGCTCCCATCAGAGCATGACTCATGAATAGTGCGATTTTACCTGTAGTAATTTCTTGACAAACCTGTTCAATTATGGTTTCTGTGATGTACTCCATAACCACAGGTTGCAGGGTGAACAGTGCTGTGCTTTTTTCAATAAGCGATCGCCTCCGTAGAGATTCTAGTGCTTCCAATAATTCTCTTTTTGCTAAGGGACGCACAATATCTTCTAGCAATTCTTCTAGCAAAACTGGCTCACGCTTGATTGCCAACCAGTAAATAATTTCTTTTTCTAGCTCTGAGGCGCGTTCAAACTGTTGGTCTAATAAGTATCACCAAAAATTATTTCTCCTTCGGCTAAAAAGGCCGCAATATCCCCACCAAACAATTCTCGGATTGTCTCTGAGACTAGCTTTAAAGCCAATGGATTGCCTGAATAATTTTTAACTAGTTTCACCCAGTTTTGCGGTGACCCAGATAAGCCTTTATCTTTGAGAATTTCTTGCCCTTCTGTTTCTCCCACACCAGGTAATGATATTGTTCTAACTGGTGATGCTTTGCCCTCTAAAGGTGCAAATTCTTTCGGTTTTTCCCGACTAGTAATTACCAAGCAGCTTTTATGAGGTTCTTCACCTACCCGCCTAAGTAGTTGACCATAATCTTCATATCCTTCTTGATAGTATCCGGCGCGAGCCTCCTGCGAAGAAGCTACGCTCATGCCTGTTTGCAAAATTGTCTCTGCATTATCCAACACTATAAGACAACGCCGCTTTCGTAAATAATTAATCAGCAGCGTGACTCTAGCATTTACGGTTTCTGGTAAATTCGTTTCTTGCTCATCAGATAAAAATCGGATTAGATTCGCTAACATCTCTTGGATAGGTGGAGCATTACGGAGAGTTCGCCAAACTAAGTAATCAAAATTCTCTTGAACTTCCTGTGCCAGTTTTACAGACAAAGCAGTTTTGCCAATTCCCCCCATACCTAATAGTGCTACCAATCGACATTTATCGTTAACAATCCACTGCTTAAGGTTAAACAGTTCTGTTCCCCGTCCGTAGAAGGCATCACGGATACTTGGTGCTTCGCCCCAATCTTGACGCTTGTTGGCAGTCGCTTCTATAGTCTGCAAAGATACTTGATATTCACTTTCAATAATTTGCTGTAACTTAGTGAGTTTACCCGGGCCACCGCCACTCACTTGGAATTTTTTGTAAACCTCGCTCAATCTTTTACGTACCGCTTCGGCACTGACATGCAATTCTTCAGCGATCGCATTTGGCGATTTACCCTCAACAGCATATATAAATACCTCTAGCTCACTACTAGATAAGCAACGCTCTTGGGCTAAAGCCAAAAGAAAATCTTCAGAAATCTGACTCATACTCACATCAAGACAAACTATACTCCAATGTTATCTCACTAGGTGAGATGTTAATCTGCTCAGAGTGACGCTTTAACTATTGTCTGGCAATTAAAACACTTTATTTGGTCAATATTTCTTAAATAATTTTCTCAGGTTCCTTGACTAAGTAACTAAGTTACTTTATAGTAGTTTTAACCCAGGTAGCTTAAGTAATTTAGTGAGTTTGCGGTTAAATTTCTCAAACTTAGTGAGGAAAAGGTAAAGGCAAAGGCTGGAACCATTAATCGATTTTGAAAAAGACAAGCATTCAGAGTCTCTAGGAATTGCATTTTAGGGGTTGATGCGCGTAGTGCGAGTTCTGCATCATCACGAGCATTAAGCACCTAACTTTAATTTCATTCAAAATTAGCTTTGCAATTCACTAAAAATTTACTTTCACCATTTGTAAATACCAAAGCCACTGTTGTTGGTATTCAAACTTGATTCAGGTTTGATAGGACTACTGCGTGCTTTGACTAGCTAAAAGCAACGCAATTATTGACTCCTTTTTTAGGACAGTCGAGGTAGCCCTAGCTGCTGCTTAGATTCAACTCTCAAAACAGGACAAAAAGGATGAAAATCAATCTCAAAAATGATGAAAATCTACTATTCAAGTGGTTTTGTCAGGGACTCAAGTATTTTTTGCTAACTCTGCTTGGTTTGGCGATCGCGCTTGTACTATCTCATGTTTTTGGCGCTGTTTCAATAGTTAGGATGCTGTTATCCACAAGTCTATGGATATGCTTTTTGAGGATAGCAGTATCTCTGTTTTGTCTATTTGCGATCGCCATGATTGTTGAGTCTTGGAGTTAATTCCTCGTCAAATCATCAGCAACAAGATTGCAATTTTAGGTTCGTAGTGAAGTTTAATCAACTTTCTTAAGTTACGTGCAAGTTAGCCCAAGGCTTCTCACTAGGAGATTATATCATGTCATACAACAGCAACTCCTCTGGGGTAGGAGAAACACTTTCGCCGCTTTTAGTCATTTTAGTGGCAGGGTCAATCTCTTTGGCGATCGTTAACAAAGCTAATCACCCAGCATATTTTGACATCGTTAAAATAGCTATGGTCTACAGCTTTGGCTCAATCAAGTCCCAAGGAAAAACTAAATATTCCAATAACCAGGATGATGTAAATAAGGATGAGTTGAAATAGCATACATGAGAACTATCTGTGAAGGCAGTAAAAAATCACTGTTTTTTACAGATAGCCTGCCAAAGGTGAGTTGCAGATTAGAATTTGCTTCTAAAATAGAAGAATGCTGTCAACTCCCACTCAACTACTGCGACTGTCTCAAGGACAACTTAACTTACTAGAAGCTTGTCCCCGTAAATTCCAACATACTTACCTAGAACAACTAAATTCGCCCTCAAATCCAGAACAAGAAGAACGGCAAACTTTGGGTAGTCGCTTTCACTTGCTAATGCAGCAGCGAGAAATGGGTTTGCCTATTGATAGTTTCCTGCAAGCAGATACTAAACTGCAAAGCTGGATGCTAGCTTTTGCTGATGCAGCCCCAGAAATTTTAACGCCTGCATCTGATGATCAAACTTTCCGTGAGAGTGAACACTACCGAACTCTGCAAGTTCAGGATTATTTACTAACGGTTGTCTATGATTTATTGATTGCAGATAACCAACAAGCGCAAATTCTCGACT
>CAXUOL010000662.1:0-4231 GCA_964252435.1 uncultured Nostoc sp. | reverse complement strand
TCATTAGGAGAAAAGCAAGAAGCGCTCAAATACTACAACCAAGCTTTACCCATACTCCGTGCAGTGGGGGACAGAGGAGGGGAAGCCAACACCCTCTTTAACATGGCTTTCCTAGAACGCAGTAGTAGTAATTTACAACAAGCCCAAACACATATTCAAGCAGCAATCAAAATCATTGAAGATTTACGCACCAAAATAGCTAACAAAGAACTACGCGCTTCTTACTTTGCTTCTGTCCAAGACTACTACAAGTTCTACACCGACCTGCTGATGGAACTGCACAAAAAAGACCCATCCAAAGGATACGATGCATTGGCACTGCACATCAGCGAACGTTCTCGCGCCAGGGGTCTTTTAGAACTATTAACAGAAGCGAATGCCAAAATCCGTAAAAGCGTTGACCCGCAACTACTGGCAGAAGAACAAAACTTGCAGCAGCAACTTGATGCTAGAGATAAACTGCGTCAAGAGTTACTGAATAAAACAGCACCCCCAACCGCAATACAAAACCTCGAAAAAGAAATTGCCGACCTCCTTAACCAATACGAAGAACTGCAAACCAAAATCCGTACAAGTAGTCCCAAATATGCAGCACTGAAATATCCTAACCCTCTGAAATTGGCTCAAATTCAGCAACAACTAGATTCAGACACCCTGCTATTGCAATATTCCTTGGGTAAAAAACATAGCTATCTTTGGGTTGTCACTCCCAATTCTCTTGATACTTATGAACTACCTGGACAGGAAAAGATAGAGAATGCTACAAATGATTTTCGTCAATCTCTGTTAGATAGAGCTTTTTATCAAAACCTCAAAGCAGCAAAACAACTTAGTCAAATCATCTTCGCCCCTGTCGCTAACAAGTTAGGAAAAAAACGTTTGGTAATTGTGGCTGATGGTGCTTTGGAAAATATTCCCTTTGCGGCGTTAACTGACTTAACCTCTCAAGAATCTTACCAACCCCTGCTAGTCAACCATGAAATTGTTAATCTCCCTTCTGCTTCAACCATAGCTATCCTCAGACAAGAAACTAAAGGGCGCAAAGCAGCACCCAAAGCCCTAGCCATCCTTGCTAATCCCGTATTTAGTGCTGATGATTGTCGTGTAACTCATAAAGATAATTGCCTTGTGACAGGCAAACTAAATGATGATTCCTCAACTCCCGAATTCGACGAACAACGTTCTGCCCTAGCAAGGGCTGCCAAAAATCTCAACCGCGAGGGTTGGGCCCCACTTGATGGTACTCGCCTGGAAGCAGAGGCAATTCTCAAACTCGTATCGCCAAAAGATAGCCTGCAAGCTCTTGATTTTGATGCTAACTACAACTGGGTAACTAACCCACAACTGAGTCAATACCGCATCATTCATTTTGCTACTCACGGCTTTGCTGATAACATCAATCCAGAGTTATCAGGAATCGTACTTTCGTTGATAGATAAACAAGGTAAACCCATAAGAGGTTATCTGCGACTAAACGATATCTTCAATCTTGATTTACCTGCTGATTTAGTGGTGCTAAGTGCCTGTAACACCGGACGCGGTAAGCAAGTTCAGGGAGAAGGCTTGGTGGGATTAACAAGAGGATTGATGTATGCAGGTTCACAACGAGTTGTGGTGTCTTTATGGAGTGTGAACGATGACGGAACGAAGGAATTAATGAGCGAATTTTATCGTCAAATGTTGCAGCAAGGTAAATCACCAACTGCTGCTCTTAGAGCAGCACAACTATATTTGTGGCAACAGAAAGAGTGGAAAGATCCTTATTTTTGGGCTGCTTTTACTGTGCAAGGCGAATGGCAAAATAATTTGTAATGACGCTCTCTACGAGACGCTAAAAGCGAAGAACCTACCGCTACGCTAACGTCATTCAAAATTAATGATGAATTTACAACAACTATTAATTAACTAAGGAGTTTTGTCAATGTCTAACAAGCGCATCTACAAGCAATTTTTCGCTGGAATTATTGGTGCGATAACTTTGGGCGGTTGGGTATCAGTTTATGCACAAGCACAGACAGAAACTCAACAAAGTAAACCACCAAAATTTAGCAAATTTCAAGAAGCATCTGAATTCAAACTACCCGCGAATGGAAAGCCTTTTAAACCTTCTGACCTCAATCAGTCGAAAAAAGCTGATGAAGTCAACCGGGGAATACCTACTGGTAAAGATTATCGTATCCCCATGACTAGCAGAAAATATCCTTGGTCAACTATTGGTCGAGTCCAGGGCACAACAACTGATGCCAAAAGCTATCATTGCACAGGAACTTTAATTGATAATGATATAGTTTTGACCAATGCCCACTGCGTTATTGACCCTGATACCCATAAATTAAGTAAAAAAATTCTGTTTATGCCAAACGTCATTAATGGTGTTGTGCAGGATGAAACAGATGTTGTTTTAGTAGAGCAAGTTGTTTACGGTACAGATTTTACTGATGACAAGCTTACAAATCAGACAAACGATTGGGCATTGATGAAAATTAATCAACCTCTCGGTCGGAAGTATGGTCATTTAGGCTGGAAATCTTTGCGTTCTTCGACTCTCATTAATAACCCGAAAACGTTATCTTTTGTTGGCTACTCTGGCGATTTTCCCAATCCCAAGAAAAAAGGCTATGAAGACCTCACTGCTGGTACAGGATGGACTGCAAGCTTTGAAACTGGGTGTAGCATTGTTGGGGAGGAGTCAGGGGTACTTTTGCATAATTGCGCTACCGCAGGTGGTTCTTCTGGCGGGCCTCTTATTGCCTGGGTTGGTGAAAAACCCTATATTGTTGCCCTGAATAATGCTGAAATTAAGAACTTGGCAACAAATCAGGATATAACCAATCTGGCTGTAAAAATCGATTTCTTGGATAAGTTGGCTGCTGGTAATTAATCCTTGGTGATTTGAATTTTGTAGGACACGTATCTTACCTGTCCTACGAAATGGTTGATTCTTGGAGTTTTGAATGCATATTTTTCGTATATTGTCAAGGTTATAGTACATAATCTATAGAGGATTTTCTCGTTTGCCAGAGTGAGAGGCGATCGCTCATAAAACATCTAAAATCGGAATTAAATAGCTTTGATATAGTTATGGCAATCACTCGCTCTATGCTAGGGGCCGTTTATTTAAAAAACCTAAACTCTAACTAGTGCGATCGCTCACTGTATTTGTGACAGCAGCACGATAAAATTCTAAAACCATAATCGTACTAAAAGGTCTAAATGGCAGAAACACTATTCTTCAACGCCTTACGGGAAGCCATTGATGAAGAAATGGCGCGTGACTCCAGCGTATTCGTTCTCGGTGAAGATGTTGGACATTACGGCGGTTCCTATAAAGTTACCAAAGACCTGTACCAAAAATATGGCGAACTCCGCATTCTAGATACCCCCATCGCTGAAAATAGCTTTACTGGGATGGCTGTAGGAGCCGCAATGACTGGGTTACGTCCAATCATTGAAGGCATGAACATGGGCTTTTTACTGCTCGCCTTCAATCAAATATCCAACAACGCTGGGATGCTCCGCTATACTTCTGGCGGTAACTTTAAAATCCCGATGGTAATTCGCGGCCCTGGAGGTGTAGGACGGCAGCTAGGCGCAGAACATTCCCAGCGACTAGAAACTTACTTCCAAGCTGTGCCAGGCTTAAAGATTGTTGCCTGCTCTACACCAAGAAATGCTAAAGGACTGCTGAAATCCGCTATCCGTGATGATAATCCAGTGTTGTTCTTTGAACACGTTTTACTTTACAACTTGAAAGAAGATTTACCAGAAGAAGAATACCTGCTTCCCCTAGATAAAGCAGAAATTGTGCGTGAGGGGAAAGATGTAACAATTATCACTTACTCGCGGATGCGCCATCATGTGCTGCAAGCCGTCAAAACTCTTGAAAAACAAGGATACGATCCAGAAGTTATCGATTTAATATCCCTCAAACCATTAGATTTTGATACCATTGGTACATCAATACGTAAAACCCATAAAGTTATTGTTGTGGAAGAATCGATGCGAACTGCGGGTATTGGAGCAGAAGTCATCGCCTCAATAAACGATCGCTTATTCGATGAATTAGATGCGCCAGTTCTGCGCCTTTCTTCCCAAGATATTCCCACACCTTACAACGGCAATCTGGAACGACTAACAATCATCCAACCAGAGCAAATAGTAGAAGCTGTGGAAAAAATGGTGGCTTTGCGAGTCTAGGAACTGAAGACTGACGAGGCAGAGGGGCAGAGGG
>CAXUOL010000661.1:0-4244 GCA_964252435.1 uncultured Nostoc sp. | reverse complement strand
TTCGTTCTAAATCTGACCTACCTATAAAAATCTGTCCGGTATGTCAACGTCCTTTCACATGGCGTAAAAAGTGGCAAGATTGCTGGGACGATGTGAAATATTGCTCAGAACGTTGTCGTCGTCGCCGTTCTGAAGCTCAAAATGAAACCAACCGCAATACAGACGCAAATAGCGCAAGAGATTAATGGAGTTACAGGTGCAACCTAAATTAATTATTCATGGAGGGGCTGGTAGTTCTCTCCACGGTAAAGGCGGATTAGAGGCGGTGCGCCGATCGCTCCATACAGTAATAGAAGAAGTTTATTCTCTGCTATTGTCAGGAGCAACTGCCTCAGAGGCCGTGGTGCAGGGTTGCCTAATGCTCGAAGACAACCCCCGTTTTAATGCTGGTACTGGTTCAGTATTGCAATCTGATGGACAAATCCGCATGAGTGCTTCCCTAATGGATGGTGCATCAGGGCGGTTTAGTGGTGTGATTAATATCTCGCGGGTGAAAAATCCGATTGATTTAGCGCAATTTTTACAAAGCTCGCCAGACCGAGTGCTATCAGATTTCGGATCGGCTGAGTTGGCGCGGGAAATGCAAATTCCCAGCTATAACGCTTTAACTGATTTGCGGTTACAAGAGTGGATACAAGAGCGCCAGGACAATTTTAAAAGCACAATGGCTGGCGTGGTAGCAGAACCAGAACTGCTAGAAACCAGCAATGCCGGACGCGGTACCATCGGTGTAGTAGCTTTAGATGCATCTGGTAAGTTAGCTGCTGGCACTTCTACTGGTGGTAAGGGATTTGAACGGATTGGCAGGGTAAGTGATTCGGCAATGCCAGCAGGTAATTATGCTACTAATAATGCTGGTGTTAGCTGTACTGGCATTGGCGAAGATATCATCGATGAGTGTTTAGCTGCACGGATTGTAGTGCGTGTCACTGATGGGATGTCACTGAAGGAGGCTATGCAACGATCCTTTGGAGAAGCCCACGAGAACAAACGCGATTTGGGAGCGATCGCCTTAGATGCTAGTGGAGCGATCGCTTGGGGAAAAACTAGCGAAATCTTACTCGCCGCCTACCACGACGGCGAAAAAATTGGCGACACCTTGGAATGGACTGGCAACGAACTGATCGGCTATTGTTGAATCAGTTTCAGCGCTTCGGCTAAAGTTTCTTGCTGGTCAACCATTGCGGCTAATTCTTGGGCTTCATAACGCCCCTCAAAAGCTTCTAGCGCCGCTCGTTTCAGTGCCACTTGATATCCTTGTTCCAGAATATCGATTAATTCTGCCTGATTCAAGTAAAAACCACCGGATTTGCGGCGCTTATTTATTTTGTTGATTTCACGTACTGTATTTTCTATTGAAACATCCCAAGAGCGAGTAGAACGTTTTTCAGCCTTTTGTTTAATTAAATGGATGAGCAGAATCACACCATAACTATCAATTTTATTGATTTTGTCACTGAGGCTCATTTCTTCTAACTCATCCACCAACAGCAGCGCCTCATGGATTTTGCCTTGTTCTAGAAATTGCCTAAGTTCTAGCAGTTCTTCCATGTTATATGTTGAGATTTTGGTTTTACTACTAATCTAGCTAGATTAGACAACTCACAAAAATCCTGGTTTATGCTCTCAAACCACAAATCAACCGCGATTAACACCGATGAATTATTTATGTTGATCTGTGGTTTTATTGTCAACACTTTTCCTACGCCAAGCTGGTTTCACCACCTGACGACTACGGGCAATCACTAGAGAATTATCAGGAACATCTTCTGTGACTGTAGAACCAGCAGCGATATAGACATCATCTCCCAAGGTGAGTGGAGCCACTAAAACGCTATTGGCCCCAGTTTTTGTCCGATCGCCTATTTTGGTGGGATGTTTCTTCACGCCGTCATAGTTGGCAGTAATTGTACCAGCACCAATATTCACCTGATTGCCGACAACAGTATCGCCTATATATGACAAATGTGCTGCATTGGTGCGATCGCCTAATTGCGTATTTTTCAATTCTACAAAATTCCCCACACGGCAACCAGCACCCACCTGTACCTGACCGCGCAAATGAGTATAAGGGCCAATTTGGCTTCCGGCCTGCACGGTGCTATTTATGACTACTGAATATTGCACTGTGACATTTTCACTTAACTGACTATTTTCAATTAAACTCCCCGGCCCAATGTGACTTCCTGTTTGGATTGCCGTATTTCCCCGCAGGTGAGTTTGGGGTTCAATAATTACATCCGGCTGCAATTCCACTGTTTCATCAATGGTGATGCTGGTGGGGTCGATGAGGGTGACACCTGCCAGCATCCATTTTTCCTTGACTCGTTTTTGCAAAATTTCGGATGCTGTTGCTAGTTGCAGGCGATCGTTGATGCCAAGAATTTCTTGGTAATCTTCCACATCCACTGCCATTACTTGTCCCACCTGAGTCACGGCATCGGTAAGATAGTATTCTTTTTGGACATTGTTTGCCTGGAGGTGGGGAAGCACCTTTGCCAAATCTGGCCAGCGAAAGCAATAAACTCCAGCGTTAATCCGCTGATTTTGTCTTTGAGCAGCCGTACAATCCTTGTGTTCGACCATTTGCTGCACAATATTTTCATCGTTACAAAAAACGCGCCCGTAGCCTGTGGGGTCAGGTAGGTGCGAGGTGAGAATAGTGGCAGAGTTTTGATTTCGGACGTGAGTTTGTAACATCTGCTTAAGAGTTTCGCTGCGGATTAACGGTAAATCGCCGTTAAGTACCAGTAAATCTCCAGTGTAATTTTCCAAGTGAGGAAGTAATTGCTGGATAGCATGACCTGTCCCCAATTGCACAGTCTGTTCGACAAACTCCAAACTGGGGATTGAATGCATGGCGGCTTGCACTTCCTCAAATTGATATCCCACAATCACGATTTGGCGTGAGGGCGAAAGTGGTTCTACACTTTCGAGAACTCTCTCTATTAGCGATCGCCCACCCAAAGAATGTAAAACCTTGGGTAAGCGTGATTTCATCCGTGTGCCGCGTCCTGCCGCTAGAATTGCTACAACTACCATAATTAGCTATCAGCTATCAGTGAAATTGTGATTAATGCTGTTGGTACTTTAAAATCTCGGCTAAAATCATACCAGCTAATTATAGAAGACTGAAAATATTAAAGGAGTCAGAATTCAGTAGTCGGTATAATTTAACTCTTCAAAAGCAGAGATTATCATAATACCAATTAGCGTTGATTACAGCAGCTACAAATCATTACTCCCTATTCCCCACTCTTCCCTTTTTCCTGACAAGAGCAAATAAACTCTGCAAACTGCTGCATTAGTTTGGGGTTACGCCAACCAGAATCAGTTTCTTCTTGCATCACTAAAAGTGCTTCTGCTGAAGTAAAAGCTCTTTTGTAAGGTCGTTCGCTGGTTAGGGCATCGTAAATATCAATTAACTGAAATACTTGCGCTAGGTAGGGAATATCATCCCCCTTGAGTCTATCAGGGTAGCCTGAGCCATCCCAACGTTCGTGGTGATGACGAATAATCGGAATTACACCGCGCATACTCCGTAGTGGTTGGCAGATTTTTTCTCCAATCAAAACGTGCTGCTGCATAATTTGCCAATCTTCGGGGGTGAGTTTACCTTTTTTTAGCAGCACAGCATCGGGAATACCCACCTTACCGATATCGTGGAGATAGCCACCCCACATCAAATCTCGAATTTGATAACGTGAGAGGTTGAGGTATTCACCAAAAACTTGTCCCAGTTTTACTAGACGTTCGCAATGGTTGCCTGTATTGGGATCGCGGCTTTCAATGGACATAGCAATAGAAAACAGTACTTGTTCAGCATGGTCTAAATCTTCGTTCAGACGCTTCTGCTGCACCAAGGACTTTACACGCGCCGCTAGTTCCACCCGATCAAAGGGTTTGGTGAGAAAATCATCTGCCCCAACTTCAATTCCCCGAATGCGCGATCGCCTGTCATTTAATGCTGTAATAAAAATTACGGGGATTAGCCTAGTCTGCTCATCCTGTTTAAGCAATTGGCAGACTTCAAATCCATCCATTCCTGGCATCATTACATCCAGCAAAATCAAATCTGGTTGTTTTTGAGTTACCAATCCGACAACAATAGAACCACTGTCCGCCTCAATCACTTCGTATCCTTCCATCCCCAAAAGGGCAACAGCAGTCATCCGACTGGCGGCATGATCGTCAACTACTAAAACCTTCGGCGGATCTAAATCAAACCCATTCACTTTAGAACC
>CAXUOL010000660.1:0-4256 GCA_964252435.1 uncultured Nostoc sp. | reverse complement strand
TGCCAAGCTAATATTTTCCCGAATTGTTCCGCCAAACAAAAAGGTATCTTGGTCAACTACTCCGACCTGTTCGCGTAGAGAACGCAACGAAAGACTGGTAATATCGTGCCCATCAATCAACACTTTGCCATCTGTAGGGGGATATAACCCCAAAACCAGCTTAGAAATCGTGGTTTTACCCGAACCACTCCGTCCCACCAGGGCAACCATTTGCCCGCTTTGTACTTCAAAACTGAGATTTTCCAAAACATTGATATCGCTTTCAGGGTGATAGCGAAACGTCACGTTGTCAAAGCGAATGTTACCTTGAATCGGTGGTAAAGATTGCCGCACTTGGTGCCGCAAATCCTCTTCTGGTTCCGCATCCAACACATCATTAATGCGCTCCACCGCAATCACCACTTCTTGTAATTGATTCCACAAAACTATTAATCGTTGGAAGGGTGTAATAATATTTACTAGTAACATATTAAATGCTACCAATTGCCCAATGGTTAGCTGGTTGTGAATCACTTGGTACGCCCCAAACCACAGCAAGATGGTAGTTACCACTGCTTCAATTGTGTTACTGAATATTTGCAGTCGATTACTGATAATTTGCCCAGAAAAGTTAGTTTTTACTTCTTTACTTAATAACTCTTCCCAATGCCAACGCACTGTCTGTTCCACCGCTGTGGATTTAACTGTTCGTATACCAGAAAGGGCTTCAATCAGATAGCTACTTTCCTGGGCAATAGCATTAAATATTTCTCTAGAAATCTTTTGTAAAAAAGGTGTGGCAATCAATGCCAGCAGGACAAAAGGCGGTACAATCACCAACACCAGCAACGCCATTTTCCAACTGTACCAAAACATCAATCCTAAATAGATAAAGACAGTCAGTAAATCTAGCAGGATGGACAATGCTTCACCGGAGAGGAAACGTTGAATTTTGCGGTTTTCCTGTACACGAGAGATAATATCCCCCACATAACGAGACTCAAAGTAACTCAAGGGTAGCCGCAGGGTATGGCGAATAAATCCCACAATCAGTGCTAAATCGAGCTTATTCGCTGTGTGGTCTAACAGATATTGCCGCAACCCTGTCATCGCCACACGGAATAAACTAAAAATCAGTAATCCTAACCCCACCGCCGTTAAGGTGAGTTCAGAACGCTGCACCACTACTCTGTCTAAAATTAACTGCGTGAATAAGGGAGTAACAAGTCCAAATATCTGGATAAATACCGAAGCGACAAACACTTCCAGAATTACTAAAGAGTGAGGCTTCATTAACTCAAAGAATTGCCAAAAAGGGGTAGAAGTCTCTTTGGTGTCCTTGAGCATGGCTGTCGGTTGCAGCAGTAATGTGTAACCAGTCCAGTTGGCTTTAAATTCGGCGTGGCTGAGGGTGCGTTGTCCAATAGCGGGGTCGCCGACAATGACGTGTTTGCGGGTAATTTGGTAGACAACAATGTAATGCTTGCCTTCCCAGTGGGCGATCGCAGGCAATTTTTGCTTCGCCAATTGGTCAAGACTAGCTTTCACCGGTCGCGTGGTAAACCCAATACTTTCCGCCGCCGCCGATAACCCCCGCAGCGATGAGCCATTGCGGTCAACATTGGCCATATCCCGCAGGCGATTTACACTAAAGTTTTTCCCCCAATAGCGAGACACCATCACTAAACAAGCTGCACCGCAATCTGAGCCACTCTGTTGGGCAAAAAACGGATAGCGCCGAGTCACACGCTGTAATAAATGCCCGACTCGCTGCGTGGAGCTGGGAAAATAGGCTTTGCTAATCTTTTTCTGGTGTGGCTCTACTGCTGGCGTTGATAGAATCTTCGTTTCATAGGGCAGTTTTGATTCAGATGGCAGTACTGGCGGGTTATCTGAGTCCACCTGTTGGGGGTTACGAGATAGCGCCCTAGCTTGCAAATGCTCCGAAATCTGGGGATATTTAGCCATCAATGACCACAACACTTCTCCCGGAATAAAGCACAGTTGCAAGTTGACTGAAGCCCTTGCTGCATAAGGTCTAAAGTCACCCTCCTTAAACAAGGTAAATTCCCCAAATGAGTCTCCTACCTCCAAAGTGGCGATTAACTCATCGGCGCTATCCAGCAACCTGACCTTACCAGCGATCGCAATATAGATACCTGGTTGAGCATCAGTTCCTTGCCAGAATTTGCCGACCTTTGGGTTGATAAATTTAACTTGTTGAAGACAATGTTGAAATTCCTCTGTCGAAAGTGAATAACCCAGAGTATTGCTGAAATCTTTCAGAGTTACTAATTGATCTGATATATCTTGCGCCATGAATATTTACATCTTTTCCTAATTTTGCAAAGTTAATAGGTAAAAATTCGGAATTATCAGAAATAGCTGCGGATTTTAGATCGCTAATCAAAATTTTGGAACTTCTAGCTTTTCCATTACTGTTTTCTTCAACATTGCTGGGTTTTGGTAGTGTGGATAATCCCATTTGTTTGAGCAGTCGCTTGAGATGGCGATCGCTTACCTCAATACCAAATTCTTTTGCCAGATGTTTCCCCAGCCAGTTTGTTGTCCATCGTCGAAAAACATAGCCATGATCGCGGGGACTACTACTAACCAGTTCTTTCAAACGTTCTAAATACTGGTCATTTACTGCTTTAGGGCGACCGATGGGACAATCTTGCCATAGGTGCGCCATCCCAATCTGGGCTATGTGCATCCAATACCTTGCTGTTGCTGGACAACACCCCAAAATTTGACAAATTTCCGTTTGAGTTTTTCCCTCATCTGCCAACAACATGATTTCAATGCGCTGTCGGTAAGATTCAGGTAAAGTTTTTTCCAAACTTTCTAACAGTAATTTTCGCTGAAATGATGTTAAATATTTACTGTTCGTTAAAATTGTATACTTGCTTCCAATTTTCATCTGGTAGTCGGACATACACATACAATTGAGTAGTTTTTTAGATATACGAATGCCTGATGTTTCATGCATGAAGCACTTATTTCTACTTACAGTAGAAATAAGTAAAAATATGCAAAAGCTAATTTTTCCTTATATAGCGGTTCTCGGTTGAGTGAGGTACAAGAACTCCACCCCTCCCCGCAAGCGAGGAGGGGACTATGGTGTACCTTATCTGATTAGGAAACGCTATAGCTGTAATACTTATCACGTTTTGTTTTTTATTCAATACAAGGAATTGAATGTTAACAAGTGATATTTTTTTTACAGCCAGGTTTTGTGTATTGCTTTTGTAGATATAGATTAAATTACAATTCCTTTTTATAAATTACGAAAATACTCGCTAAATTTTAATAAAATTTTTGTGAAGATATTTTTCTACGATGAGAGAAAAAATAGTTATCCCAAAATCTCTATCATTACGGATGAAAATTACTTTGAGAGCAGTTTTCAAGTGAATATACAACGCGTAATGGCACTAGATTTTATAAGTATTCGTTTTTACTTTAAAATTACAATGTAGATTATAGATTAACTACAAATCAACTTTGTAAATTCTGAAGAACGATCAATTAAGTTTTTTAAACCTGCATTTGTCACAAGTTCTGTAATGGCTATGCCCACCGCACGCATCGCATTTACCACAACCTTTGCCCAGACTAAATTTCGGTTTTGATGTGTAAAAGTTTTGAACCACCATGAAACGCCTAAATTTAGGTTTTGTAAAGCTTTGAGAATAAGAGTGATAAATCCGCTTTACAATGTTTGCTCAAAAACTATATTTTATGTAAATTTATGTAAGATCACTATTTTATATATCTTAAATAACTTTCACGAGAGAATAATAAGAAAACTTATCGGAAACTCTTTGCTGGAGTATGTTTGAGGCAAGAGAAGCAGCCGAAATTAGAAAATTTATTGAAGATTACTATGAATGGTATAAAAAGGAGATTAGGAAGTGAGAAGTTTTGATACCAATGGTTTATGAAGTTCAACTTCATAAACTACAAACAATATAATTCTATCCACAGATAGATGCATTCGCTTGTGCCGAAATGTGGTCAAGAATTTTTTTAACTCTGGAAAATGACAAAAATGCGATCGCTAAATTTTGGGTCAATGCCAATACCATTATTCCGAACTGAGAACAGCCATGCATCTTCTATCCTTTCTGCTCCCAGATGAATTTGTGGCAGCTGATCAGCGTTACCAATGAGGTTTTGGAATAGCTGCATCAGTTGGGTGCTGTCAGCCATGACTATTAGTAAGCTGTTAAACACCTAATTTACACATTTAGACAGCAGGGGAGCAGAGGGGC